>NZ_JBAMDH010000031.1:0-77353 GCF_036961685.1 Massilia sp. DD77 | reverse complement strand
TGGCAGCACAAATATTGCTAGTTCTGCTACAAACCCTCTGCAAAGGCAGAGGTATCGCTTATCCCGGACAGCAGTGCGCCTTCGCGGGAAGTCGTAGGCGTCGGTGGCGCGTATGACGAGCTAACGGTTAAAATTTGCTCCTGGCAGCACAAATATTGCTAATTCTGCTACAAACCCTCTGCAAAGGCAGAGGTATCGCTTATCCCGGACAGCAGTGCGCGTAGGCGGGGATGACTTTTTTTACGCTAACTAAGCAACATTGCTGCTCAGCCTGCGTTTCGTTCAAGCCCTCAAGCCTTACGGCGACGCATCATCCCCAGTCCCGCCAGCCCCAGTCCCAGCAGCGCGACCGAACCTGGCTCCGGTACGTCGTTGGCCTGCTCCAGCGCCGTGATCTTGGTGGTGAAATAGGCATTGTCGTTCCACTCGGCGTCGCCGGCCCAGATCCAGGTGGCATCCCACGAGGTATCCCACTGCACGCCCCACGGTCCCGCGCCGTTCCAGCCGAGATTGCCCAAGGCACCATAGTTACCGTCGAAGCCGGTATTGTTGCCCTTCCAGTCGGTGGTATTGGTCACCAGGGTCTGGAAACCGTTGGCGAAGCGGTGGCTGCCGCCGTCGAGCGAGAACTGGCCGAGGAAGCCGGCGATGCCGCCTTCGTCGTAGGCGCTGATGTGCAGGTAGTAGTCCTTGCCCTTCTCCAGCTCGACGGTGTTGATGTAGCCGTGGCCCCAGTTGTTACCCGATGCGAATGCGGTGCCGACCTCGCTGTCGCTCGTCGACAGGTAGGCAACAAAGCCATTGTCGACATGCAGGGTGGTGGTCAGGACGCCTGCGGAGGCGGTGGCGCAGGCCAGCAGGGCGGCGGCGGCGAAAGCGTTCAGGATCGTTTTCATAGCATTGATTAAAAGTAATAAGTGATGCAATTCGTTATGCAATTTTAATGCCAGTCAAGATGCTTCTTTACAGATCAAAGGCTTAGGCATGTGAAGATTTCGTGGTGTAAATATTCCCGACAGTAAAATCGACGAAAAATTGATTTTGCACAAATGTTAGCATTCGCTAGAATTGAGCAATCCCAAAGCTGTCAGAATGAGCGAACTTGCGCCCTCGTTCGTCCAGATCGCTCCATTTTTCATAGCGTTTAGCCACCGCCGCCCGTCCCGTCCCGTCACCATTGCCTGCCATGCACATCCATTCGCTCACTGGTGAATTCGTCCACACGGTCGCGGAATCCGCCTTCCTCGACCACCAGCTGGCGCGCACCCGCTCCCTGCTCGGCTTTACCCTGCTGTTCTGCACCTTCTTCTACCTGTGCTTCTTTGTGACCGACGTCGCGGCGCTCGGCCTGGAGGCGGCGCTGGCGGCGACCTTTCCCGCGCGCATGCTGGTAGCGGTAACCGCAGGCAGCTGCGCCTGGCTGGCCTACCGCCGGCCCCTCTCGGTGCGGGCGACCTGGCTGGCCGCCACGCTCGCGGAGGTCGTGGCGCTGGCCAGCTTCATGCATATCGCCGTGCAGCGCCCGCAGGAGTTCCACTGGCACGCCATGTCGCTGGCCATCATGCTGGTGGTGATCTATCTCTACATCCCGAACCGTCTTGCGCATGCGATCGCGCTGGCGGCCTGCGCAACGGGGGTATTTCTGGCGCTGGTGCAGGGCGTCGCGCCGATGTCCTTCGCCGACCTGCTGACCATGGGCCTGCTGCTGGTGCTGGTCAACACCTTCGGCGCCCTGGCGGCGCGCCGCTATAACCATGTGTCGCGCGAAGAATTCCGGCTGCAAGCCGACCTCAAGACGGCGGCCGAGCGCGACCACCTGACCGGCTGCTACAACCGGCGCTACCTGCACGACCACCTGCTCGACGCCGTGCTGTCGCGGGCACGGCGCTTCGGCCGTCCGCTGACGGTGGTGCTGTGCGATATCGACAACTTCAAGCTGATCAACGATAACTTCGGCCACACCAAGGGGGACGAGGTCATCGCCGCGTTCGCCGCGCTGCTGGGGCGCATGACCCGCGAGGGCGTCGACACGGTGGTGCGCTACGGGGGCGAGGAATTCCTCTTGATCGTGCCCGAAACGGGCCTGGAGGGCGGCGATCGCCTGGCCGAGCGGCTCCGCATGGCCTTCGCCGAGGACACCGGCCTGCTTGGCGATAATCCTTTCGGCCTGCGCACCAGCGCCAGCTTCGGCGTGGCCAGCTTCGACTTCGCCAACACGGAGGTGCGCTATACGCTGCCGGACCTGATCTCGGCGGCCGACAAGCTGATGTACGAAGCCAAGCGCAACGGCCGCAACCGGGTCGAGTCGATGGAACTCAAGTAGGACGCCCGTACCCCGGACGTCAGAGCACGCGCCGGAAAGTACGGCGCACCAGCTCGCGGTCGCCGCAATCGAAATGCCACCATTCGGTGTTAATGCCCAGGAAGCCCGCCTGCAGCATGGCTTCGCGCAACAGGCGGCGGTTGGCCACCTGGGTGTCGGTCAGCCGGCCGGCCTGCAGGAAGCCTTCTTCCAGCGCCGGGTGCGACAGGTTGCTCATGTCGTCGAAGCCGGTGCCCATGTCCAGTTCACGCCCCTGGGCATCGAGCAGGGTGATGTCGAGCGCCATGCCAAAGGAATGGATCGAGCCGCGCTCCGGATTGGCCAGGTACATCTGCAGCCCGGTGCCTTCGAGTGCGTCCCATAGCTGCTGCTGCACGCGCTGCGGACGCAGGGCGTCCAGTACCAGCGGGGTCAGGTCGGGACGGCGTGCGCGCAGCCAGGCCACCACCTTCTCGAGCGCCGCGGCGGCCTCGGTGTGCAGCCAGGCGCAGTCGAAGGGCGAATACAGGTCGCGTCCGACGAAGTTGTTGTCCGTGGCGTAGCGCAGGTCGACCTGGATGCCGGCAATGCTGCTCAGGTGACGGAATTCGGAACTGCCGGCGATGTCCTCGCTGGCCACGGAGAGCGTCATGTACAACCTTTTTCGAGACAGGCGCGCGCGGTCGCGCCGATGCAGTTGGCCAGCTCGCGCGCCCCGTGCGAGAGCGGGGAATGGCTGGCGGTGAGCAGGTAGAGGCTGACCGGGATGCTCGGCTCCCACGGCCGCGAGATGACCTTGTCGCGCGCGGCCGAGGCGGCCGTGAACGGATCGAGCACCGCCGAGCCGGCGCCCGCCTCGACCAGCGAGCGGGCGATCTGGTAGGTCTGGACCACGGTATTGAACACCGGGTGCACGCCCGCCGCCTCGCACGAGGCAGTCATCAGTTCGCCCAGCGGGTCGCCGTCATTCAGGCCGATCAGTTCGCCCTTCAGGGCGTCGGCCGCGATCGGCTTGCCGCGCTCTTCCTCGGGCCAGGTGCCGGCGGGCGCCATCACCGTCAATACACCGTGCGCGATCGGCTCGGCCACGATGCCGGGGTGGCGCGGGTCCTGCAGCGACAGCGCCAGGTCGGCTTCGCCCAGGCGCAGCACGTTGACGATCTCGCTGGTGTGGTGGGTGGCCAGCTCGCAGCGGGTCTGCGGGAAGTCGCGCCGCCACTGCGTCATGGCGCCGGGCAGCACGCTCATGGCGATGGTCGGGGTCGACACCAGGCGCACGGTCTCCACCGCGCGGCCCTTGAGGCTGGCGGCCAGGCGGCGGATGCCCTGCAGGTCGCGGTTGAGCTTTTCGGTCTCGGCGAACAGGCGGTGCGCTTCCGGCTTCGGGTACAGCTTGCCGCGCACCCGCTCGAACAGCGGCATGCCCAGCTGCAGTTCGGCGTGCTGGAGCACCTTGGTCACCGCCGGCTGGGAAATGTGGAGAACCTGGGCGGCACCGCTGATGGTGCCGACCTGCATGATGGCGTGGAAAACTTCGATATGACGCAGGCGCATCGCTAATCCTTCAGTGAAAGCTGCCGCGCCGGGCGCGGATTTTTCGAAGGATACAGCGAAAACGCGCGAACGGCGACGGTCACGGCGTCGTTACCGGGGCGGGACCGGCCGGCACGGGAGGCGTCGGCACTGCCGGAACCGGGGCCGTTTCGGGCACGGCGGGCGGCGGCGCGACCGGCGCGGGCGGTACCGGAACGGGCGGCGCGGTCAGTGGCGCAGGAGAAGGCGGCACCGGGGGCACGGGCGGCGCACCCGGCACGGCCGGCGCGGGGGGCACCGGGGGCACCGGCGCGGTCTGGGCCGGGAACACCGGCAGCGGCGCATTCGGCGGCGTGGTCAGCACTTCGAGCAGGGTCGCGGTCTCGGCGTCCGGATTGCCGGTGTAATCCGCTGGGCGGTATTTCATCTGGAAGGCGGCCAGGGTAGTGCGGGTCGCCTCGTCCAGCACGCCGGTCTGGGGCAGCGCGAAGCCGTGCATGGCCAGCTTGCGCTGGAACCAGGCGACGTCCGGCAGGAAGGCGTCGAAGGCCGGGCGCACCAGGGCCACGCGGCCCGCGTCCGGCCACTTCACCAGGCCTTCCTGGGCCAGGCGCTGCCATGGGAACAGCGGGCCCGGGTCCTGCTTGCGCAGCGGCGCGATGTCGCTGTGGCCGAGCACGTTTTCCGGCGCCACGCCGTGGCGCTGCACGATGTCCTTCACCAGGCCCACCAGGGCGTCCACCTGGGGCTGCGGGAAGGGCGCGAACATGCGGCCCTCCGGGGTGTCCTTCCAGCCGGCGTTGACGATCTCGATGCCGATCGAGCTGTTGTTGAGCTGGGTGTAGTTCTTCCAGCTCGAGTTGCCGGCGTGGTAGGCCGAGCGGTTCTCGTCCACCAGGCGGTAGATGACCGGCTGCGGGTCGTCGGTAAGCAGGTAGTGAGCGCTTACCTGCTGCTCGGTCAGGATCTTGATCGAGGCCGGCTTGTCGGCCACGGTGTAGTGCAGCACCAGGAAGCGCACGCGGCTCGACTGGCCCACGGAGTTATACGTGGTGTCGTAGCGCGGGCCGGTGGCGCAGCCGGCCAGCAGGGCCAGGGCGAGTACGGAGATCAGGGTTTTCATGGTGGTCCTGTTTGGTTCTAGTCGATGCTGGTCTAGTCGATGCCGGGCAAGGGCCCGGCGGCCAGGCGCGCGGCGGCGTGGTGGGCGCGCAGGCCGGTCTGGCTGAATGGGGTGTCGGGCGGCAGCAGGGCGCGCATGGTGTCGACGACGACGGGATGCAGCTCGGCCGCGCGGCCGGTCAGGGCCACCGGACGCAAACCGAAGCGGCGCGTCAATGCCAGCGCCAGGCGCGCCAGTTCCTTGCCCGCTTCGCGCAGGATGCTCGCCGCCACCGGGTCGCGCTCGGCCGTGGCGGCCACGGCCAGCGCCAGCTTGCCGACCTCGCCCCGTTCGCTGTGGTAGATGAACTGGCGCGAGTACGACCAGTCGCTGCCGCCGATATGCTGGAACACGGCCTGGGCCATCGGCGAGGCTTCCCAGCTGCCGGGCTGCTCGTCTTCCTTGCGCCAGATGTGGCGCAGGGCCTCGCGCGCGATCCAGAAGCCGCCGCCGCCATCGTCGAGCACCACGCCGCGTCCGCCGGCGCGGTGCAGCTCCCCTTCGGCGTCGATGAAGGCGCCGATCGAGCCGGTGCCGGCGTAGACCAGGTAGCCTTCGCCCGGGCTGAAGCTGGCCAGGTAGGCGATCTCGATGTCGTTGCAGAGCGTGACCGCGTTCGATTCGATGCCGAGGAAGCCGGCCAGCCAGCGCGCCAACTGCTCGCCTTCGCCGCCGAAGCCGGTCATGCCGGCCCGCACGGCCGCCGGGCGGCCATGCTCGAGCACGGCCTGGGCCATGCCGGCAAAGGTGGCGCGCACCGTGCCGCGGCCCTCGCTGCTGGCCATCTGCAGGGCCGAGAGGCCGTCCACCGTGCCTTCGGCCAGGATGTGGCCGCCCGGGGCCGCCAGGGCCCAGCGGGTCTGGGTGCCGCCGGCGTCGATGCCGAGGCCCAGGCCCTCAAGAGCGTGTTGTGCGTGAGTTTGCATGACCGTCAAGTTTACGCTCCCCGCGCGCTGCGGCGCGAATGAATGCTGGCGCTGGCCGCATGAGCCAGGGTTATGCCTTTTATCTTAAGACTTGTTCCAGACCTGCACCCGCGCGCCCTCGACGCCGAGGCGGTCGACGGCGCTGACGAAGACCGCGTCGGCCGCGCCCAGCTTGTCGTCGTCCGGAATGGTCCAGTCCACGGTTGATGCCGGGGCCACGGCGAAGCGCCATTCGTTGCCGTGGCGCGCCCAGATCGCATACAGGGCATTGGCCTTGCCTGCCTTGAGTGTAAGCCGGAGCGCGTTCTTGCGGCGCTCGGCCGCGACCGTCGGGGCGCCAGGTGCGACGCTGGACAGCCAGGGCGTGGCAGGCACCAGCGCCGGGCCGGTGTAGCGGGTGGCGCGCAGCTGGTCGCTGATGCCCTTGCGGTTCTGCATCAGGGCCGCCATGCTGAAGTGGACGTGGCCGCTGGCCGCCGGACGCGCGCGCGTCACGCTGATCTGCTGCAGCACTTCTTCCGGCTGGTAGTCCTTGGTCGGCGCGCCGATACGGCTGGTGAACAGGCCCGGCCACATGTGGCGTCCCTTGCTGTTCTGCGAGATCCAGTAGTCGAGCAATACGTCGTAGGCCTGGCCGGTCTGCGCGATCGGCCAATAGAGCTGGGGCGTGAAGTAGTCGACCCAGCCGTTCTGCAGCCACAGCTCGGCGTCCGCATACAGCTTGTCGTATTGCGAGAAGCCGGTGATGCCGGGCGGGCGGCGGTCCGGGCGGCCCAGGCCGAAGGGGCTGATGCCGAAGCGCACCCAGCTCTTCTCGTGGCGGATGCCCTTGTACATGTTCTCGATCAGGCGGTTGACGTTGTCGCGGCGCCAGGAGGCGCGATCGAGCTTGCCGCCGCTCGCCACATAGCGGTCCCAGGCCGGCTGGTCGGGGAAGTCGAGTTCGGCCTTGCCGGTCTTGCCGTCGAGCGCCGCGGCATTGCCCGCCACCTCGGCCGGCGTGGCCTCGATCGGGTAGGGATAGAAGTAGTCGTCGATGTGCACGCCGTCGATGTCGTAGCGGCGCACCACGTCCATGATCACGTCCAGGGTCTGCTGCGAAGCCGCTTCCTCGGCCGGGTCCATCCACATGAACTTGCCGTAGCGCTTGACCGCCGCCGGCTTGGTGTTGGTGATGTGGTTGGGCGCGGCGGGCGAGCGGGCGCCGTCGTGGCGCGCGCGGTAGGGGTTGAACCAGGCGTGCAGCTCCAGGCCGCGCGCATGCGCTTCGGTCACCCAGAACTTGAGCGGGTCGTACCAGGGCTGGGGCGCCTTGCCCTGGGCGCCGGTGAGGTATTCGGACCAGGGTTCGATCTTGGACGCGTAGATGGCGTCGGCCGAAGGACGCACCTGCAGCACGATGGCGTTCAGGTTGAGCGCCTTGGCGCGGTCGAGGATGGCCAGGGCTTCGGCCTGCTGCTGGGCGGCGCCCAGGTTCTGCCTGCTCGGCCAGTCGATGTTGGCGACGGTCGAGACCCAGGCGGCACGGAATTCGCGCGGGGCCGGCGGCGGCTGCTCGCCGCCGGTGACCACCGGCGCATCGGCCGGCGCAGGGGCAAGGGCGCCCGGCGCCGTGCTGGATGCGGTCGGCTGCGTCGTGCAGGCGGTCAGGAAGCCGCCAAGGGCCAGGGCGCCGGCCACGCCGGCAAGCGCGAACGCGCGTTTCTTCAGGTCAGGCTGCACATCGGCTCCTTATTTTTTTCTATTCTAGACTTTGACGAACCAGCGCTTGCGCCACATGCACCAGGCGATGGCGAACATGCAGGCGTTGAAAGCGATGGCGTATAACAGGGACGTATTCACTGGATCGAGCGGCAGCGCCTCGATGGGCGCGTACAGGCTGCGGCCGAGCGAGCGCCGGCTGCCATCTAGCTGGTCCAGCTTGATAAAGCCAAGCATCTTGGCCACGAAACCGGAGAACGCGAAGATGAACAGCGCGTTCATCCCGTAGATCAGGAAAGGCTTGCTCCACGCGGCGGCGCGCGCACGCAGGGCCGCATGCGGATTGGCGTCCAGCAGCCAGTATGCCGCGCCGAAGGCGAGCAGCGCCCAGCCGCTCATGAGCAGGCAATATGACGGCGTCCACAGGCTTTTATTGATCGGCATGAGCAGGGCGTCCAGGGTCGAGCCCAGGGCCAGGCAGGCCAGGCCGGCCAGCAGCAGCCACACCACCTGCTCGATGCGCGGCAGCGCCGATAGCAGCAGGCGTCCCGCCAGCACGCCGCACAGCTGGCTGCACAGGGCGGGCAAGGTGGACAGCAGGCCTTCCGGGTCCCAGGTCCTGGCCTGTACCCACAGGTGGCCGTCGAGCAGCATGCGGTCGATGTACGCGCCGACGTCCCGGCCCGGCTCGAGCACGCCGGCGCCGATGCCGGGCACCGGAACCAGCAGCTGCAGCGCGCTGTACACGCCCAGCAGCAGGACGATCGCCACCGCTTGGCCACGCCAGCGCAGGTAGACCACGAGCGGCGCCGCCAGCAGGGTGCACAGGGCGATGCGCTGCAGCACGCCCGGAATGCGCACGGTGTCGAGGTCGAAGCGCGGGATCAGGTTGAGGGTGAAACCGATCAGGAAGATGATGGCGGCGCGCACGGCGAGCTTGCGCAGCAGACGCGGTTTGTCGGCGCCGTTCGCGGCCAGGCGGCCGAGCGACAGCGCCATCGCGACGCCGCCGATGAACAGGAAGAAGGGGAAGATGGTGTCGGTGAAGGTCCATCCGTGCCACTTGGCGTGGGCCAGCTGCGGATACAGGTGGCCCCAGTCGCCGGGATTATTCACGAGCACCATCGCGGCGATGGTGAAGCCGCGGAAGGCGTCGAGCGATGTCAGGCGCACGGGTGCGTCGGTCATGTGTACGTGAATAATCGGCGGGTTATTTCTTGCCGAATTCCGGATCGATCCTCACCAGCGCCGCCATGATAAAGGCCGGGATCGTGGCCAGGCAGGTCCAGATGAAGAAGTTCTTGTACCCCAGGTATTCCTGCAGGTCGCCGCTCCACATTCCCGGCACCATCATCCCCAGCGCCATCAGGCCGGTGCAGATCGCGTAATGCGCGGTCTTGTGCGGCCCGTCGGCCACCATGATCATGTACATCATCATCGCGGTGAAGCCGAAACCGTAGCCGAACTGCTCGATCGCCAGGAATACCGACACCGTCGCCAGGTCGGTCGGCTGGGCCTGCGACAGGTAGACGAAGACCAGGTCGGGCAGGTGCACGGCGAACACCATCAGCCACAGGCAGCGCTTCAGGCCGAGGCGCGAGATCAGCCAGCCGCCGGCCAGGCCGCCGCAGGTGAGGGCGATGATGCCGACCGTGCCGTAGGCGATGCCGTACTGCGCGGTGGTCAATCCCAGGCCGCCCTGCTCGACCGGGTCCTTGAGGAAGGGCGCCACCAGCTTGAGCAGCTGCGCCTCGCCCAGGCGGAAGGTCAGGATGAAGCCGAGGATCAGCCAGATGTCGCGCTTGGCGAAGAAGGCGCCGAAGGTACCGAAGAAGTCGCGCAGCGGATTGCTGGTCGAGGGCACGGGCTGGTCGGTGTCGGGCTTGGGCAGCACGAACTGGTGCCAGGCGAAGGCGGCGAAGAACAGGCCGGACATCACGAAGAACACCGCCGACCAGGCCTGGTGCACGTCGCCCAGGGTCACGGCCAGGGTGCCGGCCAGTACCACCAGCGGACCCTGGCAGGCCAGGGTGGCGAGGCGATAGAAGGTCGAGCGCACGCCCACGAAGGCGGCCTGCTGCTGCTGGCGTAAACCCAGCATGTAGAAGCCGTCGGCCGAGATGTCATGGGTGGCGGAGCTGAAGGCCATCACCCACATCACGGCCAGGCTGACCATGAAGAAGGCCGGCAGGTGCAGCACCAGGCCCACCGCCAGCAGCGCGGCGGCCATCGCCAGCTGCAGCAGCACGGTCCAGCGGCGCTTGGTGCCGACCATGTCGACGATGGGCGACCACAGCGGCTTGATCACCCAGGGCAGGTAGAGCAGGCTGGTATAAAAGGCGATGTCGGAGTTCGACACTCCCATGTCCTTGTACATGATGACCGACAGGCCGTTCGCCACCACGTAGGGAATGGCCTGGGCAAAGTAGAGGGAGGGCACCCAGGCCCAGGGGCTGCGCCCGGTGTGATTCGCTTGCGAAGTTTGCATGACTCTTTCGTGTGCCGGGCGGGAGGGCGCGCAGGAAGCCGCGCGCCGCGTATCAGGCGAGCGCCTTGCGCACGCTGCCGTGCGCCGCTTCCAGCAGCGCTTGCGCCTGCTCGACACTGGTTTGTTTGGACAAGGCCACGATCGCGGTCTTGACGTGGAAACCGCACTGCTCCAGCACGGCGCGCGCGGCCGCCTCGTCGGCGCCGGTGGCGAAGGAGGTCAGGCGGATCGCACGCCGCACCAGCTTGGCGTTGGTCGCCTTCAAGTCTACCATCAGGTTGCCGTAGACCTTGTTCAAACGCACCATCAGGGCGCTGGAAAAGGTGTTCAGGGCGATCTTTTGCGAGGTGCCGGCCTTCAGGCGGGTGCTGCCCGAGACCACTTCCGGTCCGGTGTCCAGGGTCACGCCGATCTCGGCCTCGTTCGCCACCGGGGCGTCGGCATTGTTGGCGAAGCCCACCGTCAGTGCGCCGGCGGCCCGTCCCGCCTGCAGCGCGCCCAGCACATAGGGCGTGCCGCCCGAGGCGGCGATGGCCAGCACCACGTCGTCCGGTCCCACGTTCACGCTGCGCAGGTCGGCCGCACCCTGCTCGAAGTCGTCCTCCGCCCCTTCCACCGCGACGAACATGGCGTCGCTGCCGCCGGCCAGCAGGGCCACGGCACGGCCATGCGGCCAGGAGAAGGTCGGGTAGAGCTCGACGCTGTCGAGCACGCCCAGGCGGCCCGAGGTGCCCGCGCCCACGTAGATCAGGCGTCCGCCCGCTTCCATGCGCGGCAGCGCGGCGTCCACGGCCAGCGCGATGCTGGACGCGGCGGCGCGCACCGCGTTGACGGCGTTGAGCTGGTCGTCGACGAAGACATTGACCAGGTCCGGCGTGGCGTACTGGTCGAGGGAGGCATGCGCCTGGGAAGGGGTTTCGGTTTTCAGCATCGCCGTCTCTTGTTCAAATACGCAGTGATCGATAAAACCAGTGTAATACCAATTCGGCAAGCCATCTCATGAAAGAATCGGCTGCCCTCATGCCAAAAGCTTATGTTGCTCTACGGAGCTCCGCCACGAAATCGTAATGGTCGCTGCGGCAGTAGGAATGCGTCAGCTCGACCGGCTCGCCCGATTCCAGGTAGCCGACCCGGGTGATGAACAGCACCGCGCGCCCTTCCGGGATGTCGAGGCGCTCGGCCAGCTCGGGCGGCGCGTTCATGGCGCGGATATGCTGCAGCGCGCGCACCGGCATGTGGCCGGTCTTGGCCAGGTGGGCGTAGAGCGAATTGGTGACGCCTTCGGGACGCGGCAGCACGGTGGCCGGGATCACGCTGATCTCGTAGGCCATCGGCATGTCGTCGGCCAGGCGCAGGCGCTCCAGCCGGGCCACGCGCGTGCCCGGCGACAGGCCGAGCGAGAGCTGCTCGTCGGCGTCGGCCGGCAGCACTTCGCGCCGCAGCCAGTGCGAGCCGGGACGGTAGCCGCGCTGCTGCAGCTGCTCGGAAAAGCTCGACAGGTTCGACAGCGGCTGCTCGATGCGCGGCGCGATGTAGTTGCCGGAACCGCGCCGGCGCACCACCAGGCCCTGGTCCACCAGCTGGTCGATGGCCTTGCGCGCGGTGACGCGCGAGACGTCCAGCTGTTCGGACAGCGTGCGTTCGGAGGGCAGCGCCTGGTCCGCCTGGTAGCGGCCGTCGCGCACGTCCTGCGCAAGCTTGCGCGCCAGCTGCATGTAGAGCGGCGAATTGTCGTCCAGGTTGAGCTGGAATCCGGTGCTGGGGGGTGTCATGGACATGAAACGAGTGTACTGGCTGAGCCGCGCGCTGGATCGGCCCGCGCCATGAAAAAATCTTGTATGCGCATGCGGCGGAGTTATGAGCATACCACTTGGGGCCAATACAAAACGGTTATGCCCCTGCGACGGCTATTCATTTGGCAAGGATTCCGGGCGGTCCGTATGCTCGTCCGGGGTATCACATTGATCAGGAGACAGGAATGAACCAGGGACGGCGTTCGATGCTGGGAATGGTGGTGCTGGGCGCGATGGAACCGCTGTTCGCGGCGCCGCAGGCATCCGGCACATCCTTGCGCGCCCTGGATGCCGAACTGGCCGCCATCGCCGAGGACCCCGCCATGCAGCTCGCCAGCCTGTCGGTGCTGGCGATCCGCGCCGGCCGGCCGGTCTATGAAGCCGCGTTCGGACGGCGTACCATCGGCCCCGACCGTCCCGCCGTCCCAAGCACCCTGTACCGCATCGCCTCGGTCTCCAAGCTGCACACCACGCTGGGCCTGATGCGCCTGGTCGAGGACGGCAAGCTGGACCTGGACGCCGACGTCTCGGGCTACCTCGGCTTCCCGCTGCGTAATCCGCATTTTCCGAAGCAGCCGATCAGCCTGCGCTCGCTGCTGAGCCATACCTCCTCGCTGCGCGACGACGGCGGCTATTCGTGGCCGAACACGACCGCGCTGAAGGACGTGCTGGCGCCGGGCGCGACGGCCATGTGGTCGGCCAAGGCGGCGCCGGGCGAGTACTTCACCTACTGCAACCTCGGCTGGGGCCTCATCGGCACCGTCATGGAACGGGTCAGCGGCGAGCGCTTCAACGCGCTGATGCAGCGCCTGCTGTTCCAGCCGCTCGGCATCGAGACCGCCTATCACCCGTCCGAACTGCCGGCGGCGGCGCTGGCGAACCTGGCCACCCTCTACCGCAAGCGCACCACGGACACCGAAATCTGGAACGCCGCCGGGCCCTGGATCGCCCAGGTCGACGATTACCACGCCAAGCCGCCGGCCAGGCTCGATGGCTACGTCCCTGGCGTCAACGCCACGCCCTACAGCCCGACGGGCGGCCTGCGCATCTCGGCGCGCGGCCTGGGCGTGGTCATGCGCATGCTGATGCAGGATGGAATGCACGGCGGCACCCGGATCCTGAAGCGCGAGACACTGGAACGCATGTTCGCGCGCCAGTGGACCTACGACCCTGCGCATCGCAGTGGCGATGGCAATGGCGCCACGCTGGACGGCTTCTACCAGGCCTGGGGCCTGGGCAACCAGCACTTCCCCGACAAGCCGGGCATGCGCCTGGCCGAAGGCTTCGATGCCGTCGGCCACCTGGGCGACGCCTACGGCCTGCGCTCGGTATTCGCCTTCGACCGTGCGAGCGGCAACGGCATGGTGGTGCTGGTGGGCGGCAGCTCGGCCGCCCCGGAAGCGCAGCAGGGCAGCTACTCGGCCCTGGCGCGCTTCGAGGAGCGCATCCTCACGGCCCTGTACCGCCACGCCATCCTTGGCGCAAACGTCGGCCAACAGAACTGAACGGGCATCCAAATGCGCGCATATATCCCGGTTATGAGCGCTCGCTCAGCATTCATTGGCCTGTGCGCGGCCAAACACCTAAGCTCACTCTCCGGATCTGAAAAAATGAGTGAGAAATGCAGCAAGTAATCGTCATCGGCGGCGGCGTGGTCGGCCTGACTTCCGCCTGGTGGCTGGCCGAGGCGGGCTATGGCGTCACCCTGCTGGAACGCGCGTCCGAGGTGGGCAGCGGCGCCAGCTTCGGCAACGGCGGGCAGCTCAGCTACCGCTACGTCTCGCCCCTGGCCGACGAGGGCGTGCCGCTCAAGGCGCTCCAGTGGCTGTTCCAGGAGCACGGCCCGCTGCGTTTCAAGCCGGAAGCCGACCTGCGCCAAGTGCGCTGGCTGGCGAGCTTCCTGGCCCACTGCCGCGCCGACGTCAACCGCCGCACCACCGCCAAGCTGCTCGAACTGGGTGAGCTGTCGCGCCAGGCCATGAAGCAGCTGGAAGTGGCGGTGCCGCTCGAAGCCTTCGACTGGCGCGATGCCGGCAAGCTGGTGGTGTATCGCTCGCGCGACATTTTCGAGAAAGCCGCCGCCAAGGCCGGCGCCGGCCAGGTCTGGTCGGCCAAGGACTGCGCCGAGCGCGAGCCCTCGCTGGCCGCGGCCGAACCCCTGCTGGCGGGCGGCATCTACAACGCCGGCGAAGCGGTGGCCGACTGCCATGCCTTTTGCCAGGCCCTGGCCGCGCGCCTGCAAGAGCATGCAAACTTCAAGGGCGTCGTGCATGGCGAGGCGCTGCGCCTGCGCTCGGAGAAGGGCCGCATCACGGGCGTGGAGACCGGCAGCGGACTGCTGTCGGCCGACGCCTATGTGCTGGCGGCCGGTATCCAGAGCCGCGACATCTCCGCCAGCGCCGGCATCCGCCTGCCGCTGTATCCGCTCAAGGGCTACAGCCTGACGGCGCCGATCCGCACGGACGATATCGCGCCCGAGATCAGCGTCACCGACTTCGAGCGCAAGGTGCTGTACGCGCGCATCGGCGCCAGGCTGCGCGTGGCGGCCATGGTCGACATGGTGGGCGAGGACCTGCGCCACGATCCCAAGCGGGTCGCCAGCCTGACGCACCTGGTGCGCGAAACCATGCCGCGCGCCGCGGACTACTCGAAGCTGGCGGTGTGGGCCGGCCTGCGCCCGGCGACGCCGAGCAGCGCCCCGATCATCGGCGCCACGCCCTACGACAACCTGTGGCTGAACGTCGGCCACGGCCCGCTCGGTTTCACCTTCGCCTGCGGCACCGCCGCGCTGCTGGCGGGGGCGATGCAGGGCAAGGCGCCGCCGTTCACGCTGGACGGGCTGACCCTGCGCGGCTGACCCTTCGCTTCGGGGACGGGCCTCGGACATTGGCGAAATCGCGGATAATTGCCGCCATGTCTACCCGCCCTGCTTCCTCCGCCTGCCCATGCGGCGGCGCCTCGTTCGACTCCTGCTGCGGTCCCTACCTGTCCGGCGCCGCCCTGCCGCCCACGGCCGAGGCCCTGATGCGCTCGCGCTATACGGCCTACGCGCTCAAGGACGAGCCGTACTTGTTGTCAACCTGGCATCCCAGCACGCGGCCTGCCGAGCCGGTCATCGATGAAAAAGAGCCGATCCGCTGGCTCGGGCTTGAGATAAAATCTGCTTTACGTTTACGTCAACGTAAAGTAAATTTGCCGGACCATCCAGACAGCGACACCGTGGAATTCGTCGCCCGCTTCAAGATCGGCGGACGCGCGCACCGGCTGCACGAAGTCAGCCGCTTCCTGCGCGAGCCCGATCCCGACAGCGGCGCAGCACGCTGGTTCTACCTGGACGGCAGTTTCCCCGAGAAAGAATAACAGCAGAGACAGTGAGGACGGCACATGCCCCAGATCGAGAGCAAACTCAACCCGCGCAGTGAAGATTTCAAGGCGAACGCGGCCGCCATGCAGGCGGTCGTGGACGACCTGCGCGCCAAGGTCGCCCAGATGGCCCAGGGCGGCGGCGAAGCCGCGTCCGCCAAGCACGTCGCCCGCGGCAAGCTGCTGCCGCGCGACCGCGTGCAGATGCTGCTCGACCCGGGTACGCCCTTCCTCGAGTTCTCCCAGCTGGCCGCCTACGAGATGTACGAGGGCGCCGCGCCCGCGGCAGGCATCATCACCGGCATCGGCCGCGTGGCCGGCCAGGAATGCGTGATCGTCTGTAACGACGCCACCGTCAAGGGCGGCACTTATTACCCGATGACGGTGAAAAAACACCTGCGCGCCCAGGAGATCGCCGAGCAGAACAACCTGCCCTGCATCTACCTGGTCGACTCGGGCGGCGCCAACCTGCCGAACCAGGACGACGTGTTCCCGGACCGCGATCACTTCGGCCGCATCTTCTACAACCAGGCGAACATGTCGGCCAAGGGCATCCCGCAGATCGCGGTCGTGATGGGCTCGTGCACCGCCGGCGGCGCCTATGTGCCGGCCATGAGCGACGAGTCGATCATCGTCAAGGAACAGGGCACCATCTTCCTGGGCGGCCCGCCGCTGGTGAAGGCCGCGACCGGCGAAGTCGTCACCGCCGAGGACCTGGGCGGCGGCGACGTCCACACCCGCCTGTCGGGCGTGGCCGACCACCTGGCCCAGGACGACCTGCACGCCCTGTCGCTGGCGCGTAACATCGTCTCGAACCTGAACCGCGGCAAGCCTGCCCAGGGCGTAGTGCGCCCATCGCTTGAGCCCCGCCATGCGCCGGAAGAGCTGTATGGCGTGATTCCGGTGGATACCAGGAAGCCCTTCGACGTGCGCGAAGTGATCGCGCGCGTGGTGGACGGCAGCGAATTCGACGAATTCAAGGCGCGCTACGGCACGACTTTGGTATGCGGCTTCGCCCACATCTACGGCATGAAGGTCGGCATCATCGCCAACAACGGCATCCTGTTCTCGGAGTCGGCGCTGAAAGGCACCCACTTCATCGAACTGTGCTGCCAGCGCAAGATCCCGCTGGTCTTCCTGCAGAACATCACCGGATTCATGGTCGGCCGCAAGTACGAGAACGAAGGCATCGCCCGCAACGGCGCCAAGATGGTGACGGCGGTCGCCACCGCCTCGGTGCCGAAGTTCACCGTGATCATCGGCGGCTCGTTTGGCGCCGGTAACTACGGCATGTGCGGCCGCGCGTTTTCTCCGCGCTTCCTGTGGATGTGGCCGAACGCGCGCATCTCGGTGATGGGCGGCGACCAGGCGGCCTCCGTGCTGGCCACCGTCAAGCGCGACGGCATCGAAGCCAAGGGCGGCCAGTGGTCGGCGGACGAGGAGAACGCCTTCAAGCAGCCGATCAAGGACCAGTACGAGCACCAGGGCCACCCCTACTACGCCTCGGCGCGCCTGTGGGACGACGGCGTGATCGATCCGGCCGATACCCGCATGGTGCTGGGCCTGGGCCTCTCGGCGGCGCTCAACAAGCCGATCGAGGACACGAAGTTCGGCGTGTTCCGCATGTAAGGAGGAGATGAACATGGACTATCAGACCCTCACCGTCTCCATCGCGGACAAGCTGGCCACCGTCACCCTGAACCGCCCCGAGCTGCGCAACGCCTTCAACGAGCACGCCATCGCCGAACTGGCGCTGGTGTTCGATGAACTGGGCCGCAACGAACTGGTGCGCGCCATCGTCCTGGCGGCCAACGGCCCGGCTTTCTGCGCCGGCGCGGACCTGAACTGGATGAAGAAGATGGCCGGCTACTCGCACAGCGAGAACCAGGAAGACGCCGCGCGCCTGGCCGACATGCTGCGCACCATCTACCTGTGCCCGAAGCCGACCGTGGCCAAGGTCCAGGGCGACTGCTACGCCGGCGGCATGGGCCTGGTGGCGGCCTGCGACATCGTGGTTGCCGCCGACACCGTGGGCTTCTGCCTGTCCGAGGTGAGGCTGGGCCTGATCCCGGCCACCATCTCGCCCTACGTCATCAAGGCCATGGGCGAGCAGGCCGCGCGCCGCTACTTCCTGACCGCCGAGCGCTTCGACGCCGTCGAGGCGCGCCGCATCGGCTTCGCCCATGAAGTGGTGAGCGCGGATGAACTGGACGCCACCGTGGCCGGCATCGTAAAGAACCTGGTCAACAACAGCCCGAACGCCGTCATGGAAGCCAAGAAGCTGGTGCGCGAGGTCGTCGGCGAGCCCGTCACCGACGCGCTGCTGGCGGACACCGCCACCCGCATCGCCGCCATCCGCGCCTCGATGGAAGGGCGCGAGGGCGTCGCTTCCTTCCTCGAGAAACGTAAGCCTTCCTGGCTCAACTGACGTACTGGAAAAGAACCGTGAAGCACCCTACCTCCTCCGACTGGATCGCACGCAGCCTGCGCAGCGTGTGGCACCCCTGCACGCAAATGCAGCACCATGAGGAGGTGCCCCTGATCGCCGTCAGCCATGGCAAGGGCCCCTGGCTCTACGACCATGAAGGCCGCCGCTACCTGGACGGCATCAGTTCCTGGTGGGTCAACCTGTTCGGCCATGCCAACCCGCGCATCAACGCGGCCCTGAAGGACCAGCTCGACCGCCTGGAGCACGCCATGCTGGCCGGCTTCACCCACGAGCCGGTGATCGAACTGTCGGAACGCCTGGCCGCGCTGACCGGCCATGCGCTGGGCCACGCCTTCTACGCCTCGGACGGCGCGTCCGCGGTCGAGATCGCGATGAAGATGAGCTTCCACGCCTGGCGCAACGCGGGCCACACGGCCAAGCAGGAATTCGTCTGCCTGCAGGGCAGCTACCATGGCGAGACCATCGGCGCCCTCAGCGTCACCGACGTTCCCCTGTTCAAGGACGCCTACGGCCCGCTGCTGCGCGCTTCCCATGTGGTCTCGGCGCCGGATGCGCGCAATGCCATCGAAGGCGAATCCGCCCAGGACGTGGCGCGCCGCGCCATCAAGGAAGTCCGGCAACTGTTCGAGGAGCGCGGCGACAGGATCGCCGCCATCATCGTCGAGCCGCTGGTGCAGTGCGCGACCGGCATGGCGATGTACGACCCGCTCTACCTGGAACTGCTGCGCGAGCTGTGCGACCAGCACCGCGTGCACCTGATCGCCGACGAGATCGCCGTCGGCTGCGGCCGCACCGGCACCTTCTTCGCCTGCGAACAGGCGGCGATCTGGCCGGACTTCCTGTGCTTGTCGAAAGGCATCAGCGGCGGCTACCTGCCGCTCTCGCTGGTGCTGACCCGCGACGAAATCTACCAGGCCTTCTACAGCCACGACATCACGCGCGGCTTCCTGCACTCGCACTCCTACACCGGTAATCCGCTGGCCTGCCGCGCGGCCCTGGCCACGCTCGACATCTTCGAGGAAGACGATGTCCTGAACCGCAACCGCGAGCTGGCCACCAAGCTGACCGTGGCCCTGGCGCCACTGGCCGAGCACGAGCGCGCACGCCACTTCCGCCAGCGCGGCATGATCTTCGCGTTCGACGCCGTAGAGCCGGACAAGGACCGCGCCTCGACCTTTTCGCGCCGCTTCTTCAGCACCGCGGTGGAGAACGAACTGCTGCTGCGCCCCATCGGCCGCACCGTCTACCTGATGCCGCCCTATGTGCTGGACGACGAGGACGTCGCCGGCCTGGCCGCGCGCACGCAGAAGGTGTTCGAATCCGTGATCGCGTCATGAACCTGATCCAGCATATCGACCGCAAGCTAGAAGCGCTGGCCGCCCAGAGCCTGGTGCGCCGCCTGCGCGTGGCCGACAGCGCCTGCGCGCCCAACCAGGTCGTGGACGGCCGCGCCATGCTGGGTTTCTGCAGCAACGACTACCTGGGCCTGGCCGCCCACCCGCAGGTGATCGAGGCGCTGCGCGAAGGCGCCTTGCTGTACGGCGCGGGAAGCGGCGCCTCGCACCTGGTCAGCGGCCATAGCCGCGCCCACGCGCTGCTGGAAGAGCGCCTGGCCGAATGGCTGACTCCCTGGCTGGAACAAGCGCGCGCTCTCTACCTGTGCACCGGCTACATGGCGAACCTGGCGATCCTGACCGCGCTGGGCGCGGACGCCGACGCCATGATCTTCTCGGAAGCGCTGAACCACGCCTCGCTGATCGACGGCGCGCGCCTGGCCAAGGCGGGCGTGAGCGTCTACCCGCACGGCGATGCCGAGGCGCTGGAGCGCCAGCTCGCCGCCAGCGATGCGGGCACGAAAATCGTGGTCACCGACAGCGTGTTCAGCATGGACGGCAACCTGGCCCCGCTGCCGCAACTGCTGGCCGCCTGCGAGCGCCACGGCGCCTGGCTGGTGGTGGACGACGCCCACGGCTTCGGCGTACTGGGAGACCAAGGCCGCGGCGCGTTGGAGCATTTCAAGCTGCGCTCGCCCAACCTGGTCTACATGGGCACCCTGGGCAAGGCGGCCGGCGTCGGCGGCGCCTTCATCGCTGCGCATGCCAGCGTGATCGAACTGCTGGTGCAGCGCTCCCGCCCCTACATCTACACCACCGCCGCGCCCCCTGCCCTGGCCCACGCCCTGCTTGCCAGCCTTGATATCATAGGCGGCCCGGAAGGCCATGAACGCCGCACCCGCCTGGGCGCGCTGGTCGAACACCTGCGCGACGCCCTGCGCCTGCGGCGCTGGCAGCTGATGCCGTCCGCCACGGCGATCCAGCCGGTCGTCATCGGCGCCAACGACGATGCGCTGCGCGCTTCCAGCGCCCTGCACGAGCAGGGCCTGTGGGTGCCGGCGATCCGCCCGCCGACCGTGGCGCCGGGCACCGCGCGCCTGCGCGTGACCCTGAGCGCGGCGCACAGCCACGACGAGGTCGCACGGCTGGCGCGCGCGCTCAACGAACTGGAAAGAGCCGCGACATGAAGAACCTGAACGAACCGGACATGCCGGTGGTGGCGCCGCAAGCCGCCATCAAGCCGCTCCCGCGCATGCCCGCCCCTGAACCGCAACCGCAACCGGAACTGCGCGCCAGCGAAGGCAAGCCGCCGCGTTTCTGCTGCTTCGTCACCGGCACCGACACCGAGATCGGCAAGACCCTGGTGTCCAGCGCGATCCTGCACAAGCTGGTGAAAAGCGGCCGCCGCGCCTGCGGCATGAAGCCGGTCGCCGCCGGCGCCGAGATAGTGGACGGCGAGCTGCACAACGAGGACGCCGACATGCTGGCCGCCGCCGGCAACGTGCACCTGCCGTCCTCGATCACCACGCCCTATATGCTGCGCGAACCGGCGGCGCCCCACATCGCCGCCGCGCTGGAAGGCGTGACCATCGAACCGGTGCCGATCATCGCCGCCTATGCCGAGATCCTGGCCGCCTCCGACGCGGTGGTGGTCGAAGGGGTGGGGGGCTTCCGCGTGCCCTTCAACGACGACTTCGACAGCGCCGACCTGGCCGCCCAGCTCAACCTGCCGGTGATCCTGGTGGTGGGCCTGCGCCTGGGCTGCATCAGCCACGCATTGCTTACTGTCGAAGCGATCGTGGCGCGCGGCCTGGTGCTGGCCGGCTGGGTCGCCAATACGGCCGACGCCGACATGCGCTTCATGCAAGAAAACATCGACGCGCTGGCACAGCGCATCCCGGCCCCGATGCTGGGCCACGTGCCGCGCCTGGAACAACCCACGGCCGCCGCGGCGGCCGAGTACATCGACCTCGCAGGGCTGCCGGGATGGCCGTCCGCGCGGGTCCAGACCTAGAAGGAATCTCCATGTCCCAAACTAACACCGTCGCCCTGCACCGTCCGACCGCCGCGATCAAGGAAAGGCCTGACGCCACCTGGCCGCTGGCCGACGTGCTGGCGCTGTTCGAGCTGCCCTTCCCGGAGCTGATGCACCGCGCCCAGACCGTCCATCGCGCCAACTTCCCCGATGGCGACGTCGAACTGGCCACGCTGCTGTCGATCAAGACCGGCGGCTGCGAGGAAGACTGCGGCTACTGCCCGCAGGCCGCGCGCTACGACACCGGCGTCGAAGCCAAGAAGATTCTCGACATCGACACCGTGCTGGATGCGGCGCGCCAGGCCAAGGCCAGCGGCGCGACCCGCTTCTGCATGGGCGCGGCATGGCGCAGCCCGAAGGAGCGCGACATGGAGAAGGTCGAGAACATGGTGCGCGAAGTGAAGGCCCTGGGCCTGGAAACCTGCGCCACCCTGGGCATGCTGGAAGAAGGCCAGGCCGAGCAGCTGAAGAACGCGGGCCTGGACTACTACAACCATAACATCGACACCGCGCCGGACTTCTACAACAACGTCATCTCGACCCGCGAGTACCAGGACCGCCTGGACACCCTGGGCCGCGTGCGCAACGCCGGCCTGAAGGTCTGCTGCGGCGGCATCGTGGGCATGGGCGAGACGCGCGAACAGCGCGCCGGCCTGCTGGCCCAGCTGGCCAACCTGAACCCGTATCCGGAATCGGTGCCGGTCAACCACCTGGTGCAGGTGGAAGGCACGCCGCTGCACGGTATCGAAAAGCTCGACCCGATCGAATTCGTGCGCACCATCGCGGTGGCGCGCATCACCATGCCGCAGGCGCGCGTGCGTCTGTCGGCCGGCCGCCGCGAGCTGGGCGAAGCCGTGCAGGCGATGTGCTTCATGGCCGGCGCCAACTCGATCTTCTATGGCGACAAGCTGCTCACCACCGGCAATCCGGAAGCGGACGACGACCGCGTCCTGCTCGAGAAGCTGGGCCTGAAGACCCGCGCCGCCACGCTGGAATCGGTGCAGAAGGAAGCCTGCGGCTGCTGATTCACCACGCGGCCGGAGAGACACGGCCGCACCCCCTATCCGAACAACCATAAGCGAAAGATTCAAACGCATGTTCACCAAGATCCTCATCGCCAACCGTGGCGAAATCGCCTGCCGTGTCGCCGCCACCGCGCGCCGCATGGGCATCCGCACCGTGGCCGTGTATTCGGAAGCCGACGCCGGAGCCAAGCACGTGGCGGTCTGCGATGAGGCGGTCCTGATCGGACCGGCCGCGGCCAAGGACAGCTATCTGCGCGGCCAGAAGATCATCGAGGTGGCCAAGGCGACGGGCGCCCAGGCGATCCATCCGGGCTATGGCTTCCTGTCCGAGAACGCCGAGTTCGCGGAAGCGGTGCAGGCGGCCGGCCTGGCCTTCATCGGCCCGCCGGGCTCCTCGATGCGCGCGATGGGTTCCAAGTCGGCCGCCAAGCAGCTGATGGAAGGCGCGAACGTACCGCTGGTGCCGGGCTACCACGGCGACAACCAGGAACCGGGCTTCCTGCGCGACCAGGCCGACCGCATCGGCTATCCGGTGCTGCTCAAGGCCAGCGCCGGCGGCGGCGGCAAGGGCATGCGCGTGGTCGAGCGCTCGGAAGACTTCGAGGCCGCGCTGGCCTCGTGCAAGCGCGAAGCGATCAGCTCCTTCGGCGACGACAAGGTGCTGGTCGAGAAATACCTGATCCGCCCGCGCCACATCGAGATCCAGGTGTTCGCCGACACCCACGGCAACTGCGTCTACCTGCACGAGCGCGACTGCTCGGTGCAGCGCCGCCACCAGAAGGTGCTGGAAGAAGCGCCGGCCCCGGGCATGAGCCTGGACCGCCGCGCCGCCATGGGCGAAGCGGCCGTCAACGCCGCGCGCGCGGTGGGCTACGTGGGCGCCGGCACGGTGGAATTCATCGCCAACCAGGACGGTTCCTTCTACTTCATGGAGATGAACACCCGCCTGCAGG
Organism: Massilia sp. DD77; assembly: GCF_036961685.1. Classification (NCBI taxonomy): domain Bacteria; kingdom Pseudomonadati; phylum Pseudomonadota; class Betaproteobacteria; order Burkholderiales; family Oxalobacteraceae; genus Massilia; species Massilia sp. DD77. The sequence continues at coordinate 54,289 of NZ_JBAMDH010000031.1, read as the reverse complement.
TGGAGCATCCGGTCACCGAAATGATCACCGGCACCGACCTGGTGGAGTGGCAGCTGCGCGTGGCCGCGGGCCAGCCGCTGCCGAAGAAGCAGGGCGAATTGTTCATCCACGGCCATGCCATCGAGGCGCGCGTGTATGCCGAGAACCCGGAAAAGGGTTTCCTGCCTTCGATCGGCACCCTGCGCCACATGGACACCCCGCGCGCGGTCGAGTTCGAGCTGGGCGCCGACGGCGCCAATCCGGCCGCCGTGCGCGTCGATTCGGGCGTGCGCGAAGGCGATGCGATCTCGCCCTTCTACGACCCGATGATTGCCAAGCTGATCGTCTGGGGCGCGGACCGCACCCAGGCCCTGGCGCGCCTGTCGCAAGCCCTGGCCGAATTCCGCATCGTCGGCCTGGCGACCAACATCGCCTTCCTGAAGCGCCTGGTCGAGGGCGAGGCCTTCTCCACGGCCGACCTGGACACCGGCCTGATCGACCGCCACGGCGCCAGCCTGTTCCCGGCGCCGTCCGCGGCGCCGCTGGGCGCGCTGGCCCTCGCCGCGCTCTCGCTCTCGCTCGGCGAAACCAGGCGCAGCGCCGCCAACCCGGCCGATCCGTGGTCGCAGGCGCGCGGCTGGCGCATGAACGGCGACTACCGCCGCGTGCTGTCGCTGCAGGATGAAGGCGGCAGCTACCAGGTCGGCCTGACCTACCGCCACGACGGCTGGGAAATCGACCTCGACGGCCGCTGCCTTCGCGTGGAGCTCGTCGCGCAGGACGGCGCCGAGCTGTCGCTGCGCGTGGGCGAGACCTCGCTGCACGGCTGCGTACGCCGCGATGGCGAACTGTTCCACGTATTTACCGGCGGCCGCCATTACACCCTGTCGTACAATGATCCGATGGCCCACGCCGGCGAACACGAAGCGGCCGGCGGACGCCTGACTGCCCCGATGCCGGGCAAGGTGGTTGCGGTGATGGCCTCGTCCGGCCAGGAAGTCAAGAAGGGCGAGCCGCTCGTGATCATGGAAGCGATGAAGATGGAGCACACGATTTCCGCGCCGAGCGACGGCCTGGTGGAAGAAGTGCTGTACCAGGTCGGCGACCAGGTGGCGGATGGCGCGCCGCTGTTGGCATTCAAGGCGGCGTAAACCAACTCACAATAATAACGAGGGGGAGACATGCGCATACTGCTGTACCGGGGCGACGGGGTCATCGAACCCTGGGCCCGCGAATTCGCAAGCATCATGCCGCAGGCCGAAACGGTGGGCTGGAAAGAAGGCGAAGTCCTCGCCCCCTGCGACTATGCCGTGCTGTGGAATCCTGCCCCTGCCTTGCTGGAGCAGCTGTCGCTGCAGTCCCAGCTAAAAGCGATCTTCCTGATGGGCGCGGGCGTCGACGCCCTGCTCAAGTTCGGCGCCTCGCTGCCCGACGTGCTCCTGGTGCGCCTGGGCGATGCCGGCATGGGCGTGCAGATGGCCGAGTATGTGGCGCATGCCGTGCTGCGCTACTTCCGCCGCTTCGACGAATACGAGCAGCAGGCCAGGCACGGCGCCTGGCACCCGCTGCCGCAGATCCCGAAAGAGGAATTCTCCGTCGGCGTCATGGGCCTGGGCCGGCTCGGCATGCCGGTGGTCGAGGCGATGCGCCATTTCGGCTTTCCGGTGCTGGGCTGGAGCCGCACGCCCAAGAGCATCCCCGGCGTCGAGACCTATGCCGGCACGGATCAGCTCGAGCCCTTCCTGCGCGGTACCCGGGTGCTGGTCTGCCTTCTGCCGCTCACCTCCGAGACGGCCAACCTGCTCGACCGCCACAACCTGGGCAAGCTGAAGCCGGGCGCCTACCTGATCAACGTCTCGCGCGGCGCCATCATCGCCGAGCCGGACCTGATGACCCTGATCCGCTCCGGGCACATCGCCGGCGCCACGCTCGACGTGTTCCGCCACGAGCCGCTGCCGGCCCCGCATCCGTTCTGGAACGAGCCGCGCATCAGCATCACCCCGCATATCTCGGCGCTCACCATGCGCCTCGAATCCGTGCGCCAGATCGCCGACAAGATCGCGGCATTGGAAAACGGCCAACCGGTCGGCGACCTGGTCGACCGCACTTTAGGATATTGAAAGATGAACCAACAGCCCGGCCTGCCGAACAAGGTCAAGATCGTCGAAGTGGGGCCGCGCGACGGCCTGCAAAATGAAAAAGAGGCGCTGTCGGCCGACATCAAGGTGGAACTTGTCGAGCGCCTGGCGCGCGCCGGCTTCGCCAACGTGGAGGCGGCGGCCTTCGTCTCGCCCAAGTGGGTGCCGCAGATGGCCACCAGCGCGGAAGTCATGGCGCGCATCGAGCGCCTGCCAGGCGTGATCTATTCGGCCCTGGTGCCGAACATGCAGGGCTTCGAGCTGGCCCTGGCCGGCAAGGCGGACGAAGTCGTGGTGTTCGGCGCGGCCTCGGAAGCGTTCTCGCAAAAGAACATCAACTGCTCGATCGCCGAGTCGATCAAGCGCTTCGAACCGGTGGCCAAGGCCGCCAAGGACCACGGCCTGCGCCTGCGCGGCTCGATCAGCACCGCCTTCGGCTGCCCCTACCAGGGCGAGGTATCGCTGGATGCCGTGGGCGACGTGGTGGCGCGCATGCGCGACCTGGGCTGCGACGAGATCGACATCGCCGACACCATCGGCGTCTCGACCGCGCGCAAGACCCAGGCGGTGATGCTGCGCGCGGCGCAGGAATTCCCGATCGAAAAGCTGTCGGGACACTTCCACGATACCTATGGACAGGCGCTGGCCAACATCTACGCGGCCATGGAAGTGGGCGTGGCCATCTTCCACTCGTCGGTGGCGGGGCTGGGCGGCTGCCCCTATGCCAAGGGCGCGACCGGGAACGTGGCGACCGAGGATGTGCTGTACCTGATGCAGGGGCTGGGGATCGAGACCGGCGTGGACCTGGACCAGATCGTGGACGCGGGGCTGTTCATTACGGAGAAGCTGGGGCGCAAGAGCGTGAGCCGGGCGGGGAATGCGCTGGCGGCCAAGCGTACAAAATAATAATTAATTATTATTTGAATAAAACAAGATCTCGATGAGCATTTATGTCTTCTTGATTTGATATATCTATTGAGTGTGAATATGACCAACGCTCAGCCCATCGCAACTCTTCATTCTTCAGGAAGTCTTGAATTCTTGCGGAAAGCGAAGAGTTCTTTTCGATATGATTTGCATAGTAAATAAATGAAGAAATGGCCGTTCTCTGTTTAAGAGGATCCCAAAGCTCAACGATTTTCTTCATTCCTGCTATATCTAGCGTTAACATACCCATCAATCGAGCCTCAGTCTCACAGTCTTCTTTAAATCCAAGAGCGACAATCAAACCCAATGCGCCACGTTGACCTGTCGCGTTGGCAAACGCTTCAAGATCGGGTAATGCATCGACAGTAAGCTCATATTGCTTAACCTCAGCTGATATTGCCAAGCGCTGTCCATCCCACCCGTCAATATCCCCTACTCTTTGCAATCTTTTTGAGCCAGTTCGAACTTTTTCAATTTCTATCTGAAGATGAGGATTATCGGCGCGCAGAAAACCAAACACAATGCCTTGATATGCTGCCCCCGTTGGCTCACCTTTTTCCGCACGCATAGAAAAACCTTCTAAAAGAAGCCGGAACAACGGTGGATCTACTTTGATCGTGCTTGGATCGAAGGCTTGGCTCTTCAATGCATCTAAGACATAAGAAACAACTTTGACGCGAAGCAGGTCAAGCTCTTCTAAGTTAATTTGTGTTAAAGCGTCCAGCCAACCGATATAATCGATCCATGCCTGAGTGGCGTGCGGAGCGCAACTTGGATAGTCAAATCGTTTGTGTTCGGCGCGAAATAACCTTTCAGCCGCATTGTAGAAAGGCCTCAAACTTAAAGTCCCTCCGTTTTTCAATCGGACAATTAAAGTATTGGCCCGCTTACCTGCTGAAGTTTTTTCTTGCCTTGGGAACTCGGATAATACTTCACTAAAATTCTTAAACTTAGCTCCCGCGACTTCTAATGTTTTTATAAAATCAATCATCGCCAAGAGCAATCCTGCCGAGAACTTTCGCCCTTCAAAGTTGCCTACAAATTCAGCGTATATTTTTTCCGCCTGCATACATTCCCTAGATTTCAACGTTTACTTTTTCAATGATACCGTACTAATTGATCCGTAGAAACTAGCCGTTTCCTAATTTTGTTGACGTCTGGACGTCAAGCAGATAGAATTGTTGAGTAAACTTGAGGAGAATCATGTCGTTCGCACCAGGGGTCATACGCGACTCGATCGTAAGTTATTTGTCTAATATTGATGGGCCAGCAACCACATATGAGATCGTTGCAGCGGTGCAACATCACCTCGGTGAAGTACCAGCTTCATCTGTACGTTCTTATCTCAGCCTTAACACTCCACGTATTTTTGAACGTACTGAACGGGGCACTTATGGATTGAAAGAGAACTCACGTATCCCACACACAAACTCCGAATTCCCAATACGTCGAATCGATAGAGCAGAGCTTTTTTTCGGCGACTGTTTTGAATGGATGGCTCAACAAAAGCCTCAATCCATACATGCTGTAGTAACCGATCCACCATATGGATTGGTCGAATATACCGAGAAAGAAACAACGAAACTACGTGCAGGAAAAGGCGGCGTGTGGCGAATCCCTCCTTCGTTTGATGGTCATAAGCGAGCTCCTCTACCTCGATTCACAACTCTCAATGATGCGGACCTCGTTGCACTCCGGGCTTTTTTTGTACGATTTGGAAATCATGTAAAGAGAATTTGTGTTCCAGGCGCAAACATTGTCGTTGCATCGAATCCGTTACTTAGCCATATTGTTGCTGACGCTATGACTCAATCTGGTCTTGAGTTGCGCGGTTATATTGCTCGACAGGTAATGACAATGCGTGGCGGAGATAGGCCAAAAAATGCTCATCTTGAGTTTGACGAAGTCTCTGTAATGCCGCGTTCGCAATGGGAACCGTGGGTTGTGCTTCGAGCTCCACTCGAAGGCCGTGTGCAGGATAATTTAAGGAAATGGGGAACAGGAGGGTTCAGACGTCCTTCTATCTCAAAACCTTTTGGTGATCTCATCAAATCTCATCCAACCCCTGCGAATGAAAAGAAAATATCACCTCATCCTTCGCTAAAGCCTCAAGGTTTTATGCGACAAATTGTTAGAGGAGTTTTACCTTTAGGAGAAGGAATAATATTAGATCCTTTTATGGGCGGTGGATCAACCCTTGCGGCTGCCAATGCAATTGGATATAACAGCAAAGGAGTTGAAAGAGATGCAGAGTATTACGAACTCGCACACAGCGCCATTCCAAAATTGACTGCATTAGCTACAAGATCGGAAGAAAGTAATACCGAGGAAGATGATTAATTATTTAGTTTAACGTTTCCCTAGCCAGCCGCTATAGGCAAAATTGCTTCGAGCGGCTATTCTAAATAGAATACAAATTAAAAAAGGCCGACAACTTCCGCTGTCGGCCTTTCCTTTGAATCTTGGTCGGAGTACAAGGATTCGAACCTTGGACCCTCTGGTCCCAAACCAGATGCGCTACCGGGCTGCGCTACACTCCGAAGAAGACAGATCATATCCGGTCGGCGTGACTTGGTCAAGGTTTCGCGGCAAAATAGCTTGGTTTGTCGCATTCTTCGACACGAATGAGGTAAGGGTATTGTGACTTTGGCCGCATCTTTCGGCGAGCGTCCGGCCAACGGGCGGCTGCTTCTCGGTATCGGCGTGTCGCTCGCCGTGCACCTGCTGCTGGTGCTCGGCTACCGCGGACTGGGACCGGCCGCACCCGTTTTCGCGCCGGACGAGCCGATGGCGATTGCCGTGACCATCCGTCCTCCTCCTCCGCCAGAGCCGGACCCGCCGCGAGCCGTGGCGCCGCCGCCCGCGCCGGCCGTCGCTGCGCCCACGCGCACGGTACGCGCCGCGCCGCCGAAGAAAGTCATTGCGGTGCCAGCAAGGCCGAAACAGGAAGCGGCAGCGGATCCCTTCGTCGTGCAGCAGCCCGACACCCCGGCCGAGGACACGCCCAGGTTCGACATGGAGGCCGCGCGCCGCATTGCGCGCGAGAATGCGCACCTGCGCGACCCGGGCAAGGAAGGCTCGGCGCTGGCGCAGTTTCCGGAAGCGCCGCTACAGACGGAATCGAAGCTGGCGCGCGGGATCAGCAGGGCCAAGCGGGCCAATTGCAAGGACGGGATTCCGGGCGTCTTGCTGGCGCCGCTGTATTTGATGATGGATAAGAAGGACAGCGGGTGCAAGTGGTGAGCGGATAGGCACCCGCTGCGTGACCGCGTCGGCGGGAAACCCGCCGGCGCGTTCAACGCACGCCTTATTCACCCTTGATCTGCAAGGCGCGCTCGTACAAGGCGTTCTTTTTGCGCCCCGTGATCTGCGCCGCCAGGTTCGCCGCCTGCTTCACGCTGCATTCGGTCAGCAGGATCTGCAGGATGCGCTCCGCCTCGGCGTCCTGCGCATCGGTCTCGGCCACCGCTCCTTCCACCAGCACCACGAATTCGCCGCGCTCGCGGTGCTGGTCCGCCTTGACCCAGGCCAGCGCCTCGCCCAGCGCGCAGCGGTGCACTTCCTCGAACAGCTTGGACAGCTCGCGCGCGAACACCACCTGGCGCGCCGGTTCGAAGGCTGCCATCAAGGCTTCGACGCAATCGACGATGCGGTGCGGCGCCTCGTAGAACACCAGGGTCGAGGTTTCGCGCACCAGGGGCGCCAGCGCGGCCTCGCGCTGTTTCGACTTGGCCGGCAGGAAGCCGACGAAGTGGAAGCGGTCGTTCACCAGCCCGCTCGCCGACAAGGCGGTGATCACGGCCGAGGGCCCCGGCAGCGGCGCCACGTTCAGGCCGGCGTTGCGCACCGCGTCGACGATGCGCGCGCCCGGATCGGACACCGCCGGCGTACCGGCATCGGACACCAGGGCCACGCGCTGGCCGGCGTGCAGGCGCTCGATGATCTTGTCCGCCACTTCGCGCTCATTGTGCTGGTGTGCGGCAATGGTTTGCTTGTTCAGCCCGAAACGCTGCAGCAAGGCGCCGGTCTTGCGCGTGTCTTCGCAGGCCACGACGTCGGCCAGCGCCAGCAGGTGCAGGGCGCGCAGCGTGATGTCGGTGACGTTGCCGATCGGTGTAGCCACGACATACAGCGTTGCGGTAGGATAGGACTGCTGGGCCGCCTCGCCCATGACGGGAAGCTGGGCGATGTCGATGGTCTGCTGTTCTGTCATAAAAGGGATTCCGATGCTGAAGAAGAAAAATCTCAAGGGCCTTGCCGCCGCTACCGCCATGCTCGCCGCCGGCATGCTGGCCGCCTGCGGCAGTTCGCCCTTGCCGCCCGATACCGGTTGCGGCGTACCGGGCGGATTGTGCGCGCCCACGGCGCCGGTGACAAGTGCGCCGCCTGTCGAACCCGCCTACACCCCGCCCCCGCCCGCGGACACCGGTGTGCGCACCAGTCCGGTCGAATTGCCGCCGCGCGCCGACGGCAGCCCGGCCGCGCCGCTACCCGGCGGCGGTGCGCGCATCGCGCTGCTGCTGCCACTCGAGTCTGGCGCGCTGGCGCAGCCGGCCGACGCGGTGCGCCAGGGCTTCATGGCCGCTTACGAGCGCGACCGCGCTGGCGTTTCTGTCAACGTGGTGCCGACCGGCGACTCGGCCCAGGCCACCCTCGACGCCTACGCACGCGCCGCCGAAGAGAACGACATCGTGGTCGGTCCGCTGGCCCGTTCCGCGGTCGCCGCACTGGCCGGCAGCGGCAACATCAGCAAGCCGACCATCGCCCTGAACCACCCGCAAACAAGCGGCGCGCTGCCGCGCCAGATGCTGGTCATCGGCCTCTCGCTCGAAGACGAGGCGCGCCAGGTGGCCGACTGGGCCGCCGCCGAACAGCCGGGCGGCCGCGCCCTGGTGGTCGCCGGTCCGGCGGCCTGGCAGCAGCGTTTGTCCGGCGCCTTCGCCGCGCGCTGGTCGCAGCTGGGCAACACCCATATCCTGGCCGAGCTGCCGATCGCCGACGGCTATGTCGACGGCAATGCGCTGGCCGGCTTGCGCGCCCGCCTGCAGGCCGATCCTCCGCAGCTGGTGTACGCGGCCCTCGACGCCGTGCAACTGCGCCAGGTGCGCAGCGCCCTCGGCACCTCGCTGCCGACCTATGGCACCGCCTCGGTCAATCCGGGACGCGACCCGGGCGCCTCGGCGCCCGAACTGGCCGGCGTGCGCATCCTCGACCTGCCCTGGACCGTGCAGCCCGACCATCCCGCGGTCAGTGTCTATCCGCGCTGGAGCGGCAACGAGGGCTTCGACATGCAGCGCCTGTACGCGCTCGGCATCGACGCCTACCGCATCGCGCGCGAACTGGCCCAGCGCCCCACCGGCGCCTTCGAGGTGGACGGGGTGACCGGCCGCCTGAAGATCGACATGGGCGGGGACAGCGGCAGCCCGGCCTTCCGCCGCATCGAAACCGGCGTCGTATACCGCGACGGCGGCGTGTTCGAGCAGGCCGCCTTCGGCCGCTGACATGTGGCTCGGGCGCCTGTCGGCGCGGCAGGCCCAGGGCCAAGGCTGGGAACAGGCCGCCCTCGCCTACCTCAAGCGCCGCGGGCTGGCGCCGGTCGAGCAGAACTTCCGCTGCAAGGCCGGCGAGATCGACCTGATCATGCGCGACGGCGCCACCCTGGTCTTCGTCGAGGTGCGCCAGCGCAGCAGCAAGGAACAAGGCGGCGCCGCCGCCAGCATCACCCCCGCCAAGATCCGTCGCCTGCGCCGCGCCGCCGAGTGTTACCTGTTGCGTTTTCCCGTCACCCCGCCCTGCCGCTTCGATGTCGTCGCCATCGACGGCGAACGCATCGAATGGCTGCGAGACGTTATCAATTGAGCATGCAGTTCGTGACCCTTGCACCCATTGAGTTGTAAGCAATTTTTACCGCCATTGCCCGCCCCGGGTTGCCACTGCACTATAATCGTCGGCTATGAACACTCAACGCATCCTCGCTCACTTCCAGGAGAGCGCCGACCTGAAGATGAAGTCGGCGGCAGCCCTGGCCCCATCCATTTCGCAGGCGGTCGAACTGATGTTCGCCGCTCTGTCCAACGGCAACAAGATCCTGGCATGCGGCAACGGTGGTTCCGCCGCCGACTGCCAGCACTTTGCTGCCGAACTCGTCGGACGCTTCGAACGCGAGCGTTTCCCGCTGCCGGCGATCGCACTGACCACCGATACCTCGATCATGACGGCGGTGGGCAACGACTACAGCTTCAAGGAGATCTTCTCGAAGCAGGTGCAGGCTTTCGGCCAGGCGGGCGACGTGCTGCTGGCGATCTCGACCTCGGGCAACTCGGCCAATGTACTGGCGGCGGTCGAGGCGGCGCTGGAGCGCGAGATGCGCATCGTGGCTTTCACCGGCAAGGACGGCGGCGCGCTCGGCAAACTGCTGACCGACGCCGACGTGCACATCAACGTCCAGCATGCCCGCACCGCGCGCATCCAGGAAGTGCACTTGCTGGCCATTCACTGTATTTGCGACGGTATCGACGTCGCGCTGTTCGGAGGAGATGAGAATGCGTAATGCGCGCCGGCCCATGGCCGTGCTGTTGACGAAAGTTGTCCTGGGCTCGGCCCTGCTGGCTTCGCTGCAAGGCTGCGTCGCCCTGGTTGCCGGCGGCGCCGCCACCGGGGTCATGGCCTCGCTGGACCGCCGCACCCTGGGCATGCAGACCGAGGACAAGTCGATCACGGTCAAGGCCGAGCTCAAGATGCCCCAGCTCACCGGCGAGAACGGCCACGTCAACGTCACCAGCTACAACCGCCGCGTGCTGCTGACCGGCGAAGTGCGCGACGAAGCGATGAAGCAGGCGGTGGAGCGCGAAGTGCGCGGCATCGCCAACGTGGTGTCGGTGATCAACGAGTTGACTATTGCAGGCCCGTCGAGCTATACCTCGCGTTCGAACGATGCCCTGATCACCACCAAGGTCAAGGCCAGCCTGGTCGACATGAAGACCATCTCGGCCAACTCCTTCAAGGTCACGACCGAGCGCGGCGTGGTCTACCTGCAAGGCCTGGTTACCCAGCGCGAAGGCAACATCGCCGCCGATGTCGCCAAGGGCGTATCGGGCGTGTACCGGGTCGTGAAGGTCTTCGAGTACATCAGCGAAGAAGACGTCAAGCTGCTGGACGGCCGGAACACCCAGGCGGCCCAGTAATCGCCGTGCGCGAAACCTGAAACAGCGGCAGGACTATAATGGTCCTGCCGTTTTTTTTATCCCTATCGACCATGACCGCTCCCACCTCTTCCACCGCGTCCCGCTCCTGGTTCAAGCCCGCCGCCATCGGCGCGGTGGTACTGGCCCTGGCCGGCATCGGCTACGCCTCCTACAGCAGCAGCACGCCGGCGCCCAGCGTCACCTTCATCACCATTACCGGCGACAAGGTGAGCACCGAAGCGCTGCGCGGCAAGGTGGTGATGGTGAACTTCTGGGCCACCTCCTGCGTCACCTGCGTCAAGGAGATGCCGGCGATGGTCGACACCTACAACAAGTTCAAGGGCCAGGGCCTGGAGTTCGTCGCGGTGGCGATGCAGTACGACCCGCCCAACTACGTCCTGAACTTCACCGAGACGCGCAAGCTGCCGTTCAAGGTGGCGATCGATTCCGCCGGCGACATCGCCAGGCAGTTCGGCGACGTCACCCTGACGCCGACCACCTTCGTGATCGACAAGCAGGGACGTATCATCAAGCGCTACGTCGGCGAGCCGGCCTTCCCCGAACTGCACGCACTGCTGCAGAAAGAGCTGGCCGGTTAGGCTTTCGGATAGATCAGCATCTGGGTGCAGCGGAACAGGGCGATCGTCTTGCCGCTGGCCTGGTCAAGCACCGTCGCATCCCATACCTGGGTCGTACGGCCCAGGTGAACGGCCGTGGCCACGCACGTGATCCTGCCTTCGCGCGCGGTGCCCAGGTGGTTCGATTTCAGTTCGATGGTGGTGAAGCTGACCGCGCCTTCCGGCAGGTTGCCGATGCAGCCGTAGCCGGCGCAGGTATCGGCCAGGGTCACGACGCTGCCGGCGTGCAGGTAGCCGTTCGGCGCCAGGTGGAAGGGCTCGACCTTCATCTCGGCGGCGACCTTGCCGGTGCTGACTTCCGTGATGCGGATGCCGAGGTGGCCGGGGAGGAAGGTGGAGCCGAACTGGTTGAACGATTCTGGGGTGTGCTTGGTGTTCACGGTGGTGTCGCTTTACAGGCAAAAGCGGGATCGTACACGGTGTGGGGTATTTATGCTGGAGGGGGTACTCGAAAGCTTGTGGTGCGCATGCGAACTTGGGTCCCCGCCTTCGCGGGGAGTCATTGCCGCCAGTGGCGGGAATGACGTTGATAAGCAGCGCGGTCGAGCACCCGTTAGCGATTCCTGACACGCACCTCCAGCACGTCTTCCCCGCGAAGGCGGGGCCCCAAGTTTGCCCGAACAGCCGACGACGCCTACCGCCTCCGGCGCCCGCCGTCCCCCCGCTTCTGCCTCGCCGCCGCATTCTGCTGCTGCAGCAGCGAATCCACCCGCTCCGACGCCTCCCTCGCCAGCTCCTGCGCCTGTTCGATACTCGGGAAGAATTCCGGCTCCCGGTACCCCAGCCACGCATACGCCGAATACATGCGGCAGGTATCCTCGACCTCCTGCAGGTTCATGTAGAACAGCCCCTGCGGGTGCGGCGTCAGCTTGCAGACCTTCTTCTTGGCCAGCGACAGCGCCCAGTGTTCCCAGGCGCCCTGCAGCATCGGCACCTTGGTCGAGATCGGCACCAGCGACAGCATGAACTTTTCCGCCACCGACAGCGGCAGGGTATCCAGCCACTCGGCGCGTTCGTTCTGCTCTTCGGTGATGCGCGGGTAGAAGAAGCCGTCCGGCACGTCGATGTTGTGCACGAAGCGCTTCAGGAGCTTCACCAGCGAGGTCTCGCCCGTCACCGACGAGATGCGGTGCAGCTGCTCGAGCGAAGGCGCCACAGCGAAGCCGGTGGCCGGCACCGGCGGGATCTTTTCCTTCATCAGCGAGCGCATCACCGAGTGCGTCTCGTCGTCGTAGCCGGCGACGAAGCCCTCCTCGTGCACGCCGTAGCGCCCTGCCCGGCCCGCGATCTGCTTGGCCAGCGCCGCCGAGATCTCTTCCTCTTCGTAGCCGTTGTACTTGACCGCGGTGGTCATCACGATGCGCGCGATCGGCATGTTCAGGCCCATCGCCAGCGCGTCGGTGCCGACCACGATGTCGGCCTGGCCTTCGCGGAAGCGCTCGGCCTGGGCGCGCCTCACCTCCGGCGACAGGTTCCCGTAGACGGTCGCCACCGACAGCCCCTTCTCGGTGATCATGTCACGCCACATCAGCACATCGCGCCGCGAGAAGGCGATCACGGCGTCGCCGCGCCGCAGGTTGGACAGCTTGCGCACCGGCGAAGGCTCCATCGCCAGCGGCGCCATGCGCTTCAATACATGCACTTCGAGCGGCACTTCCAGACGCTCGGCCAGGGCCTCGATCGCGCGCCGCGCTTCCGGCGCTCCCACCAGGTAGACGGTGGCCGCCGGGGCGCCGCAGACGGCGGTGGTCCAGGCGGCGCCGCGGTCGCGGTCGGCCAGCATCTGGATCTCGTCGATCACGGCCACTTCGACCTGGCGCCTGGTGTCGAGCATCTCGACCGTGCTGGCCACGTGGGTGGCGCCCTCCGCCAGGCGGCGCTCCTCGCCGGTGATCAGGCTGACCTTGAGTTCCTCGCCATGCGGACGCGCGGCCTGCAGGCGTTCGTAGTTTTCCAGCGCCAGCAGCCGCAGGGGAGCGAGATACACGCCGCTCGAGGCCTTGGCCAGGGCTTCCATCGCACGGTGGGTCTTGCCCGAGTTGGTGGGTCCGAGCAGCGCGATGAACTTGCGCGGCATGCGGCTGGCCACCTCGAAGGACTGCGGGTACTCGGCCAGGTTGATGCTTTCCTTGGTACGCGCGGCGTGGCGTTCTTCCTGCTCGCGCTCGACCGCGTGGGTCAGGCGTTGCGAGATGCGCTGGAACACGAATTCGGCCGGCTCCGAGGTCTCCAGTTCGGCCAGCACGTCGAGGAAGAGCATCGGGTTCCAGCCGAATTCGTCGGCGTCCTCGGCGATGTCCTGCACGAACTCCTCGGTCTCGGCATGCAGGCGCGCGATGGCGTCGTCGGTCGTGCGTTCCTCGATCAGTGCGCGGCGCGCCGGCAGGTCCATCTTGCGCCACTTGCTCGGCTTGGCCAGCACGCCGCGCGCCGGCACCAGCCTGTAGGGCACGCGCAGGCCTTCGTAGCGCACTTCGCCGGAGAAGCGCAGGAACACGCGGCCCTCCATCTTGACCAGCTCGATGCCGCGCCGGTCGAGTGCGAGCTCGCGTTCCAGGAAGGCGTCGTCGCCCTCGGTATTGTCGGAAAGGGGGTGGTCTCGGTGCTCACTCATGGTCGTTTGAACGATGTCTTCTTGTTATCAACTATAGCGTGGAAGCGGCGGGGGCAGCGTTTCGATGCGGAGAGGAAAAAAGGGCGGTCGGCCCGTTCCGATCGTATTTTCGTCGGCTTAAAAACGCAAATAGCGCCACTGGCGCTATTTGCTCCTCGCAAAGGCGGGGACGACGGGTTGGCGGAATGCTGAGGCGGCGTTTAGGCAGCAACGCCCGCGTCATGCGCCTGCTGGTCGGCGTGGTACGACGAACGCACCATCGCGCCCACGGCGGCGTGCACGAAGCCCATTTCGTAGGCTTTTTCTTCGAACATCTTGAAGGTGTCCGGGTGCACGTAGCGGCGCACCGGCAGGTGCGAGTTCGACGGCGCCAGGTACTGGCCGATGGTCAGCATGTCGATGTCGTGCTCGCGCATGTCGCGCATCACTTCCAGGATTTCCTCGTCGGTCTCGCCCAGGCCCACCATCAGGCCCGACTTGGTGACCGCGCTCGGGTACATCTTCTTGAAGTCGCGCAGCAGCACCAGCGAGTGCTTGTAGTCGGCGCCCGGGCGCGCTTCCTTGTACAGGCGCGGCACGGTTTCCAGGTTGTGGTTCATCACGTCCGGCAGGCCGTCGGCGAAGATGTTCAGGGCCTTTTCGAGGCGGCCGCGGAAGTCCGGCACCAGCACTTCGATCTTGGTGTTCGGCGACAGCGCGCGGGTCTTGGTGATGCACTCGACAAAGTGGCCGGCGCCGCCGTCACGCAGGTCGTCGCGGTCGACCGAGGTGATCACGACATAGGACAGGCGCAGGTCGGCGATGGTCTTGGCCAGGTTGCCCGGCTCGTTCACGTCCAGCGGGTCCGGACGGCCGTGGCCGACGTCGCAGAACGGGCAGCGGCGGGTGCATTTATCGCCCATGATCATGAAGGTCGCGGTGCCCTTGCCGAAGCATTCGCCGATGTTCGGGCAGCTGGCTTCCTCGCACACCGTCACCAGGTTGTTGGCGCGCAGGATGTCCTTGATCTCGTAGAAGCGCGAGGAGGCGGTGGCCGCCTTCACGCGGATCCACTCCGGCTTCTTCAGGCGCTCGGTCTCGGCGATCGGGACGATCTTGATCGGGATGCGCGAGGTCTTGCTGGCGCCCTTCTGCTTTTCGCTGGCGTTGTAGGCGGAGGCGGCGGCATTGCCGGTGTCGATTTCGGAAGTCATTGGCGGTGGCCCTCAGGGCTTCAGTTGGTTTGTTCGGGGACGAGCTCGCTGCTGCTGGACAATTCGGCGGCGGGTTCGCTGGTGGCCAGCTGGCGCACCAGTTCGCGCGCCAGGGCCTGCTGGACATCGGCCAGGGGCGCCTCGACGCCCATCGTGCGCATATCGACCGTGGCCAGGCCGGAGTAGCCGCAGGGGTTGATCCAGGTGAACGGGTCAAGGTCCATGGCCACGTTCAGCGACACGCCGTGATAGGTGCACCCGTTGCCGCGCACCTTCAGGCCAAGGGCGGCGATCTTCGCGCCCTTGCGCGGACCATCCGCCATGTAGATGCCGGGCGCGCCGGCGACGCGCTCACCCGCAAGATTATACGCCGCCAGCACATCAATGACCGCTTGTTCGATTTTCGCAACAAACTGGCGGGCGTAGAGCTTGCCGCCCGGCTTGTTGCGGCGCAGGTCCATGAGCAAATAGATAAGAACCTGCCCCGGACCGTGGTAAGTCACCTCGCCGCCGCGGTCGGTCTGCACCACCGGGACGTCGTGCGGCGCCAGCACGTGGGCGCGGTCGGCGCCCAGGCCCAGGGTGAAAACAGGCGGGTGTTCGACGATCCACAGCTCGTCCCGGGTCTCCGGCGTGCGGGCGTCCGTGAACGCGCGCATGGCGGCGAAGGTCGGTTCGTAGTCGGCGCGGCCGAGTTCGCGGATGATCGGCGGAGTCGTTGACATGAAGGTAACCAGCAGAAGGTATCAAGCGGGAATATGGGGAGCCCCGTCATTATAAGCCAGGGCGATTCCTTGCGCCGGCGGGCCGATTCCCGCTTTTCGCCTGTCCCTTACAGGACCATCTTCACCATGGCGTGCGTGGACAGTGCGCGGTAAACGTCGTCCAGCATCTCGCGGCTGGTGACGTGCACGATCACGGTCAGGCCCGTGTAGTTGCCCTTGGCGGAAGGGCGGCTTTGCAGCTTGCCGTCATGGAAAGTCGGATCGAAGCCTTTCACGACCTCGACGATCGTCGCGGCAAAATCGACGTGCGTCGCGCCCATCACCTTGATCGGGAAGTCGCTCGGGTATTCGATGAGGGAATCTTTCGGGTCCATGGTCCTAGTCCTGTCTTCTAAAGGTGGCATTGTAGCCAAACCCGCAGATGGTGCCGGAAAGGCGAAAAAAAAGGTTCATCGCGCTTTGCCGGGCTGCAGTTGTCGCCGCACGGACCGGCGGCCCCTGCCCGGCGCGCTTGCGTCCCCTCAAATCGCTCCGCCTGCGCAAACCTAGAGTGGAAGCTTTCCGAAGGAGGCAGCCATGATGCGCGCATTGATCCTGAAGGGCGACCCGACCTCGCACGGCGGCGAGGTCCTCGAAGGGAACGAATTCATCCGGGTCAACGGCAGGCCGGTGGCCCAGCGCGGCCACATGACGTCCTGCCCGCAGTGCGGCGGGGAATTCCCGATCATCGAGGGCGTGCGCTCGCATTCCATCGGCGGCATCGGCGCCGCCCTGGAAGGCATGAAGACCGGCTGCGGCGCGGAACTGATCGCCACCACCACCGCGGGCTGCATGCTGCTCGACGACGGCGCCGGCAGGGAGGGTAGCCAGGCCCACGCCGGGCCGGGCCCGGGTTGAGCCACAGTTTGCACCTCAGTTGTCCTGGTGGCGCGTGCCCTTGTGGTCGGTATGCGCGCGCACCTCGCCGCGGGGGCGCACCGGCGCCGCGGGAGACGGCTCCGGCATGGCGCGCGGCGGCGGCGCGATGGCCTGGGGTGGCGGCATGCTCGGACGCGGCGGCGGCGCCATCTGTGGCGCTGCAGCCTGGGGCGCGGCCTGCATCATGGGCGGCGCCATCGTGGCCGGCTGCGGGCGCTGGCGGCGGTTCTCGAAGTTGTCGCGGCCATCCTCGTCGCGCTCGATGCGCTGCCAGCGGCGCGGCTGCTCGGGCTGACGCTGCACCATCGGGGCCTGGGCCGGCGGCGGCTGCACGGCCGGCGCGGCCGGAGGAAGGGGCGCCGCCAGCGGAGCGGGTGCGGAGGTCGCAATGCGTCCCGGCTGGCCGAATCCGGCGCCGGCATGCACCGGGGCCGGGTTGGTCGACAGGATGGGCGGACGCTGGCCGCGGCGGAAGCGTTCACGGTCATCGCGCTCCCTGTCGTCACGCTCGCGGCTGAAGCGTTCGCGGTCCTGCCTTTCCTGGTCGGCGCGGTCGCGCAGGTCCACGCGCCGGGTATCACGCTCGCGCCCCTCGCGCTGCCGGTCGCGCACCTGGTCGCGCAACGAATTCACGTCGCGCTGGTCGCGCACGGAATTCACATCGCGCTGGTCGCGCTCAGGGCGCCGGTCGCGCCAGCCCAGCGGCGGCGGCGGGGCGCTCGCGGCGTGCTCGGGCACCACCAGCGGCAGGCTGTTCGCCTTCGGCACGTTGGCCACCACCACCGGACCACGCTGCCCGAACTGGGCGTGCGGCACCACGGTCAGGCCGCGGTGGCGATAGTCCGGCCTGCGGTCCGGGCCCTTGTGGTCGCGCGTGCGCCAGCCGTAGGCATGCAGGCGGCGCAGGCGCTCGTCCGACAGGCGGTAGCCCGGCACGAAGCGGTCGTGCGGCCCGAGCGGATACCAGCCCTGGGCCGGCAGGGGCTGGCGCGAATGGAAATGCAGGTTCCAGTTGCCGCCGCCGACCCAGCCCACCAGGGCCGGCGCCCACACCGGGCGGCGCTGGTGGCGGCCGGGCGCCCAGGCCCAGCGGTTCTTCACGTGCACCCAGCGTCCGTAGTGGAAGGGCGCATAGCCCCAAGGCGCGTTGTCGACCCAGGTCCAGCCCCAGGGCGCGATCCAGGTCCAGCGGCCGTCGCGGTAGGGCACCCAGCCGGCGGCGACGCTCGGGATCCACAGGCTGCCGTAGTCCGGGTCCTGGCGCCAGCTGCCGTGGCGGTCGAGCTCTTCGTAGCCGGTCATGTCGGTGGTGACGTAGCGCGCCGAGACGGCGCCGTCCTGCAGCTTGTCGCGCTGAAGCGACCAGTCGTCGAACACGTCGCGCCGCGCCTGCAGGGTGCGCACGTCGTCCTCGCGCACCTCGGCGCTGCGGCCGGCGCGCACCAGCAGGCTGGCGCCGGCGCCCTCGACCTGGGCTTCGCCGTCGAACACGTTGACCACGCTGGTGTCGCGCACGCGCTCGGCGTCCACGCGCACCCGGCCCGGGCGGTTCATGCGCACCCGCGCCTGCGGCGTGCTGAGTTCGAACTCGGGCACCACGTCCTCGCTGACGATGCGTACGCTGGCGCTGCCATAGTGCAGGCGCAAGCGCAGGCTGTCGTCGTCCAGTTCCGTCACTTCGAGCGAGCTGTCGCCGTCCAGGCGCACCGAGGTCGAACCGATGCGCAGTTCGGTGCGCGCGCCGGGCGCGGTGGTGACCAGGTTGCGCGAGGTGACCGGCCAGTTGACCAGGGCGTCGCTGGCGGCTTCGCCGACCTCGCCGTTGATGGTGACCCTGCCTTCGGCCAGCGACACGCGGCCGACGCGGCCGGGCGGCTCGGTCTCGAGCAGGTCGTCCTGGGCCACGGCGAGCGTGGACAGCACCGCCAGGGCGAGCGCGGCGGCGGTCTTGGTCAAACGGAAGGTCATGGCGGGCTCCAGCGAAAAGCGTGGACAAGGGACGTCCACCTGATTACAACGCACGGGCTGTTTCAGGGACAACAGGGGTTACAGAAAGTTGCACCTGGATCGTAAAGGAAACATGCGCCGTCACCAAGGCGCTTTTGTTCAAGCCGGCTGGCCGCCGCGCTTGACGAAGAACAGCATCGAACCGATCACCATCAGCACGGCGCCGAACACGCGGTTCTGCAGCCGCATATGGCGCGGATCGCGCAGGAAGCGCTGCATCGAGGCCGCCAGGGCGGCGTAGCCGTGCATCACGATGGAGTCGATGGCGACCATGGTCACGCCCAGGATCGCCAGCTGGGTCAGCAGCGGCGCGTCCTTCGAGATGAACTGCGGCAGCACCGCCACCATGAAGATGATGCCCTTGGGGTTGGTGGCGTTGGTCAGGAAGCCCGTCAATACGCGCTTGCCGAAGGACGGGTGGGCCTCCAGGCCGGAGGTGGAAACCGTCGGGCCGCTCGCGGGCGCCGCGCGCCATTGGGCGATGCCGAGGTAGATCAGGTAGAGCGCGCCAACCACCTTGACGATGGTGAAGGCGAGCGAGGAAGCCAGCAGCAGCGAACCCACGCCGGCGCCGGCGACCACCAGCACCAGCACCAGGCCCAGCTGCAATCCCAGCACGGTGGCGCTGGCTTTCCTGAGGCCATAGGCCAGGCCGTGCGACATCGACAGCACCGCGCCGGAGCCGGGCGAAATGGCGATCAGGGTACCGGCAATGACGAAGGCGATCCAGGTAGCGAAGCTCATGCTGCGGAGGAGAAATGGGGGAAGAGGATAGGGGTGAAACGGGGAAGCGGTAAAACCAGCCAGCGCACGCGGCCGCCGTGAAGCGGGGCCGCGGCGCGAGCCGTTGGGGTAGTGCTTACTTCTTCTTCGGATTGACGGCAGCCTTCAGGGTGGCGCCGGCAGCGAAGCGCGGGGTCTTCGACGCAGCAATCTTGATCACTTCGCCGGTTGCCGGGTTGCGGCCCTTGCGTGCGGCGCGCTTGGTCACCGAGAAGGTGCCGAAGCCGGTGATGCCGACCGTATCGCCCTTTTTCAGGCGCTCGGTGACGATCTCGATGATGGTGTTGACTGCTTCGTTTGCGGCAGCGCCGGACATCTCGGTGCGCTTCGCGAATTCCGCGATCAGTTCGCCTTTTTTCATAGGTCCCTCCGGGGTTAAAAGAGCGGGAAGATTAGCATAAATATTGCTATGTGTAATCTCGCTCTCCCGAAGGGAAGCCTTATGCCACGCCGGTTTCGATCACTGGACCACCCAAACGGTTGCGCAAGGCGGCATTAATCAGGGTCTGGTAACCGGTGCCGCAACGCTCGGACAGGTTGCGGAACTCCTTCAGGACTTCGTCGTCGAGGTAGATCGTGATGCGGGTCTTGCGCTTGGGCGGACGGCTACGGCGAATCGGTGCTGCAGGCAGGGTCGAATCGGTGTTCATGGCATCTCCTTCATTGGACGAGGCTGCAGTACCGCAGCCCTCTGATTGCACTATACGTACACCCGGGTCCAGCCGCCCGCCAAAAGCGACGAGATGCAGATTTTCGGGACTGGAATGCAAAAAGCCGCGCTGAACCGTGCGACCGCCCCCCTGTCCTCGGTTAATATGATGCGAGTTTGACATGATAGGAGCATGACTGATGGCTGCTGGAAGTTTGCTGGCACTACTGGACGACATAGCGAGCGTCCTCGACGATGTAACGGTGATGAGCAAGGTCGCCGCCAAGAAAACGGCCGGCGTGCTGGGCGACGACCTGGCGCTCAATGCCCAGCAAGTAACCGGGGTCAACCCGGAGCGCGAGCTGCCGGTGGTATGGGCGGTCGCCGTCGGTTCGCTCAAGAACAAGGCCATCCTGGTACCGGCGGCCTTGGCCATCTCGGCCTTCGTTCCCTGGCTGATCACCCCGCTCTTGATGATCGGCGGCGCTTTCCTGTGCTACGAGGGCTTCGAGAAGCTGGCCCACAAGTACCTGCACAGCAAGGAAGAAGACGACCAGCACCATGCGAAGCACGTGGCGGCCCTGGCCGACCCGGCGGCCGACGTGTGCGCGGTGGAGAAGGAAAAGATCAAGGGGGCGATCCGCACCGACTTCATCCTGTCGGCGGAAATCATCGTCATTTCGCTGGGCACCGTGGCCGCAGCGCCCTTCGGCCAGCAGGTGGCGGTGCTGGTGGCCATCGCCCTGGCGATGACGGTGGGCGTGTACGGCCTGGTGGCGGGCATCGTCAAGCTGGACGACGCCGGCCTCTACCTGAGCCGCAAGGCGAACGGCGCCGCGCAAGGCCTGGGCAAGCTGCTGCTGGCGCTGGCGCCCAAGCTGATGAAATTCCTGTCCGTGGTCGGCACCGCCGCCATGTTCATGGTCGGCGGCGGCATCGTCGCCCACTCGCTGCCGGCCCTGCACCACTTCTCGGAAGGCGTGGCGCACTCGGTGGAAGGCGTGCCGGCCATCGGCGGCGTGCTGGCCGCCATCGCCCCGACCGTGGTCGACGCCGTGGCGGGGGTGCTGATCGGCGCCGCCGTGCTGCTGGTGGTGACGCTCGTGCAGCGCATGCGCGGCAAGAAGGCCGCCACGCACTGATCCTCTCCTGGCGGGGCCGCCGGCCCCGCCGCCATTCCCTCCGCATTTCCTCCAATCACGGCCGCCGTCCAGGCGGCGTCACGTTTTTTCCTTCTGCTCTAGACTTTATAGGTCGCGCTGCGCCGGCTCAGCATGGCGCCGGCGGCCAGGCCGAGGGCGAAGCCGCCGTAGACCACCGCCAGCGAAGACTTCGACAAACGCTTCTCGTAGCCCGGCTGCAGGGGACGCGGCGTGATCTTGTAGTCGGTGAAGGCGGCCAGCGCCGAGGTGGCCGCCGCCGCGGTCAGGGTGCCGACCGGGCTTTTCTTGTCCAGCACGCCGCCCGCGAAGCGCTCGAACACGAAGGACCAGAAGGTGGCGCTGGCGTGGTGGATCAGGTAGCCGGGAATGGTGTAGCGCAGCGAGAGGCCGTCGCGGTGCGCGGCCTTCTCGCCATGCACGTAGTGGCTGACCGCATTGGTGGGCGCGAAGGGGCTGCCGGTTTCCCTCTTGCCCATCGCGGCCAGGGCCACCGTCGAGAGAATGCTGGATGCGGTGCCGGACACCAGGGCGCGCTGTAATGCCGAGTTTTGCATGGGACCCTCTTATTGACGAAGTGAAAGGAAGCATGGATGCGGATCTTGCTCACGGGCGCAAGCGGCTTCATCGGGCAGCACCTGCTGCGGGCGCTGCTGGCCGAAGGCCACCAGCTCGTGTGCGCGCAGCGCACGCCCCGGGAAGACACCGATCCGCGCGTGACCGTCATCCACGCTGACTTCGCCAACGATACCGAACAATCCGCCTGGCTGGCGCGCTTGTCGGGCATCGACGCCGTCATCAACACGGTCGGCATCTTCCGCGAGCACGGCAGCCAGACCTTCGACCGCCTGCACACGCAGGCGCCACGCGCCCTGTTCGCCGCCTGCGCCGCCACGCCCACGGTGCGGCTGGTGATCCAGCTCTCCGCCCTGGGCGCCGACGCGGGCGCCCAGACCCGCTACCACCTGTCCAAGAAGGCGGCGGACGACAGCCTGGCCGCGCTGCCGCTGCGCGCCTGCATCGTCCAGCCCTCGCTGGTCTACGGCCCGGACGGCGCCAGCGCGCGCGCCTTCCGCACCCTGGCCAGCATGCCCTTCACCCTGCGCTTCGGCAGCGCGCCCCAAATGGTGCAGCCGATCCACATCGACGACCTGGTGGGCGCCATCGCCGGCCTGCTCCGAGATGGGCTGCCGATGCCCGAGGGGCAGGGCGGCGCCGTGCGCGTGCCCCTGGTGGGACCGCAGGCCATGCCCTTCACCGATTACCTGGCGGCGCTGCGCGGCGCCATGGGCATGGGCCGGCTGCGCGTGCTGCCGGTGCCGGGCGCGCTGGCGCGGCTGGCGGCCAGGGCGGGGCGCTTCCTGCCCGGCGCGCTGCTGGACGAGGACGCCCTCAGCATGCTGGACCGCGGCAACACGGCCGACCCCGCCCTGACCACGCGCCTGCTCGGCCATCCGCCGCGCCCGGTCTCGCAGTTCATCGCCGATCCGGCCGCGGAGCGCACCCGCGCCAAGCTCGGCTGGCTGCTGCCGATCTTGCGTTACAGCATCGTGGCGGTCTGGCTCCTGACCGCCCTCGTGTCCTATGGCCTGTATCCGGTCGAGGATAGCTATGCGCTGCTGGGACGCAGCGGCGTTCCGGAAGCGCTCCAGCCCCTGATGCTGTACGGCGCCGCCAGCTTCGACCTGCTGCTGGGCCTGGGCATCCTGTTCCTGGCGCGGCGGCGCTGGCTGTGGCTGGCGCAGCTGGTCCTGATCGGCTTTTATACGGTCGTGATCGCGGTCAAGCTGCCGGAATTCCTGCTGCACCCCTATGGCCCGCTGACCAAGAACCTGCCCATGCTGGCAGCCATCTGGCTGCTCTACGAACTGGAGGACGAATAAGATGGACTACGTCGTCGTGAAGTGGCTGCACATCCTGTCCTCGACCTTCCTGTTCGGCACCGGCATCGGTTCGGCCTGGTACATGCTGTTCGCCAACGTCAGCCGCGACGTGCGCGCCATCGCCGTGGTCGCCAAGTACGTGGTGATCGCCGACTGGCTGTTCACCGCCACCACGGCCGTGCTCCAGCCGGCGACGGGTTTCTACATGATCCACCTGGCCGGCTATCCGCTGCACAGCAAGTGGATCATGTGGTCCATCGCCTTGTACGTGCTCGCGGGCGCCTGCTGGCTGCCGGTGGTGTGGCTGCAGATGCGCATGCGCGACATGGCCGCCGCGGCGGCCGCGGCGGGCGGCGAATTGCCCGCTTTGTACTGGCGCTATTTCCGGATCTGGGTCACGCTCGGGGTGCCGGCCTTTATCGCCTTCGTCGTGATCTTCTGGCTGATGGTGGCCAAGCCGATGTAGGGAAGCACTGATTTATTCTGGCGCGCAGGAATCGGTCACGAAAAATGTGCCCGGCAAGGCGCAAACCGGAGCGATACCCCGTGGTATCGCGAGGATTTGCAACGCCGCTGGGCGCATTTTCTCGTGGCCGAGGCCGCCGCCATGAATAAATCAGTGCTTCCCTAAGGAACCAAGTCATCCAACAACGAAAGGAACACCGATGCGCGCTTACCAAATACTTCCCGGCGCAAACATCGACGGGCTGCAATGCGTCGACTATCCGGACCGCGAGCTGGGAGCGGGCGAGGTCCGCATCCGCGTACATGCCGTCTCGCTGAACTACCGCGACTTGATGGTGGCAAGCGGCAACTACCTGGTGACCGTCGACGACCCCATCATTCCCTGCTCCGACGGCGCCGGCGAAGTCCTGGCCACCGGCCCCGGGGTAACCCGGGTACGGCAGGGCGACCGCGTGGCCGGCGCCTTTTTCCCGCTCTGGCACGATGGCGCGCCCAGCCCGGAAAAGATCCGCCACGCCCTGGGCGGCGACATCGACGGCATGCTGGCCGAGGAAGTGATCCTGCACGAGGATGCGCTGGCGAAGATTCCGCCGGGACTGAGCTTCGTCGAGGCGGCGACCATGCCCTGCGCGGCGGTGACGGCCTGGAATGCGATCTTCGTGTCGAGCAACCGCGTCAAGCCGGGCGATACGGTGCTGCTGCTGGGTACCGGCGGGGTGTCCATCCTTGGCCTGCAGCTGGCCAAGGCGGCCGGCCTGCGCACCATCGTCACCTCGTCCAGCGACGACAAGCTGGCGCGCGCGCGCGAACTGGGCGCCCACCACACCATCAACTATCGCAGCATTCCCGAGTGGCACGACGAAGTCCTGCACCTGACCCACAACCAGGGCGCCCACGTGGTGCTGGAAGTGGGCGGGCAGGGCACGGTGAACCGTTCGGTGTCGGCGGCGGCGATGGGCGGCACGGTGGCCATCATCGGCGGCGTGAGCGGCTTCGGCGGCGAAGTGAACCCGGCCTCGCTACTGGCCACGGCCAAGCGCCTGGTCGGCATCTATGTCGGCAGCCGTACCATGCTGGAGGACGTGATGCGCTTCGCCGACACCACGGGCGTGCATCCCGTGATCGACCGCGTGTTCCCGTTCAGCCAGGCGCAGGAGGCCTACCGCTACATGGAATCGGGCGCGCACTTCGGCAAGGTGGTGATCGACGTCACCGGCTAAAGACGCCGGAACGTCAGCGCTTGACGGGCACCAGTTCGATCTCGAACAGCTTGGGCCAGAGCTTGCCGGTGACAAACAGGCGCCGGCTCTTGGCGTCCCAGGCGATGCCGTTGAGAACGGCGTCGGGCGTGCTGGTGCCGCGCTGCTCCTTCGGCAGCAGGCCGGTGAGGTTGATCCAGCCGACCACCTTGCCGCTGTCCTTGTCGATGCGGGCGATGACGTCGGTGCCCCAGATGTTCGAATACAGCTCGCCCTCGACCACTTCGAGCTCGTTGAGCTGCTCGAGCGGCAGGCCGTCCGCCGTCACCTGGATGCGGCGCACTTCCTTCATGGTCTTGGGGTCGAGGATGCGGATGAAGGAGCTGCCGTCGCTCATGTACAGGTGCTTGCTGTCGTTGGCCAGGCCCCAGCCTTCGCCCACGTAGTCGAAGCGCTGCTTCAATTTGAAGGTTTTCAGGTCGAACACATAGCCGACCTGCGAGGTCCAGGTCAGGCCGATGAGCTGGTTGCCGACCGCCGTCGCGCCTTCGCCGAACACGTCGGAAGGCAAGTCTTCCTTCTGGACCACCTTGCCGCTCTTGAGTTCCACCTTGCGGATCGAGGAGCGGCCGTTCAGGCCGGTGCTTTCGTACAGGTAGCCGTCGCGGTAGAACAGGCCCTGGGTGAAGGCTTGCGGATCGTGGGGATAGGTGTTCTTGACGACAAATCCGTAGACCGGAATCGCAGCCTGCGCGGCGCCGGCCAGCGTACAGGCAAGGGCAAGGGTGGTGAACTGTTTCAGCATGGCGTGCTCAGGAATAGGGCAAGGGGACTGTATCACACGTAGGCCAGCATCCGCCCGCAGCTGATGACGGCGATCCAGAGCAGCAGCGACAAGCCCGCCTGCAGCCTGGCCGAGGCGGGAATGGCGCCATCCCCCCAGCGCTCGGCATGGCGGTAGGGGCCCAGGTGGAACAGCAGGGCGTTCAGCCCCGCCATGGCGATCAGGCTCAGCTTGAGCAGAAAGACGGGATTGCCCAGCATGTCGAGCGGCTGGGTGGAAAACATCAGCAGCCCGGTCGGCACCACCAGCAGCAGGCTGCCCACCGACCAGGGCAGCAGGTGGCGCGCCAGCGCCCGCACCGGCAGCGCGCGGCCGAAACCCAGCACGCGCAGGTCGAACATCGCCACCGCGCCCACCAGCACGGCAAAGCCGACGATGTGCGCGGTCTCGACGATCGGGTAGAGCCAGGGATGGCCGCGCATGGCGGCCGCCACGGACGAGGACGCGATCCAGCCGGCCGCAGGAGACAAGGACGCGATCCAGCCGGTCGCAGGAGACAAGGACGCGATCCAGCCGGTCGCGTCCTGCCATGGCATCAGCGCAACTCCGTGGTCTTGTCGCCGATGGTGATGCGCTCGGCGCGCAATTCGTCGGGTTTGTTGCGGTTCGGATATCCGTAGACGGTGGCTTTTTTGCCGGTGGCCAGCATGTCCTTGGCCAGGCCGCGGTTTTCCATGCGCGAGGGCGGCGCCAGCACCACCAGCCAGGTCTTGTCGGCCGTTTTCAGGCGCACATAGCCGTGGGGCTGCATGTAGCCGGTTTCCTCGATCGTGCCGGACAGCTGCAGCGGCGTGTCGGCGTTGTATTCGCTCCAGCCGTGGTGGGCGGAAGCGGTGGCGGCCACCAACGTGGCCAGCAGGAACAGACGTTTCATGGGCACACTCCGGTTGAGGACAACGCCGACGATTGTACGCCCGGACGCTCACTCATGCGCACGCAGCACGCCCAGTTTCTTGAGCCGGCCGCCGTCAGGTTCGGTGACGACGATGTCGCCTTGCGCCACGGATTCGCCGACCAGGGCGCGGATGTTGACGTCGTGGGTCACCAGCACCAGGTTGCCCTTGCCCTCGTAGCCGCCGGCGCGGGCCAGCACCCCGGCCAGCTTGGCGCGCCGGGGCGCGTCTTCCTCGCGGAACATGGAGTCGAGCATGGACGCCGGCTGCACGCGGCCGAAGGCCAGGCGCGCGGTATCCAGGCAGCGGCACCAGCGGCTCGACATGACCTCGTCCACCGGAATGGCGCGGCTGCGGAAGGCCTCGCCGATGCGGCGCGCGTCGCGCCGGCCGGCCTCGGACAGGTTGCGCTGGGTCCGGCACCGGTCCAGCACGAAGCCGGGCGGGTCGCCGATGCCGAGGTCGGTGGCGGCGTGCCGCATCAGGAGCACATGGCCGCCTTCGCGCAGGCGCTGCCACAGGACGGCCTCCTGCCCGGCCGCCGCCAGCGACGCGCCGGGGCCGCCGGCCAGCAGCGCCAGGAATCGTCGTCGCAGCATGCACGCCTCCCGGAAGATCGATGCCCGGATTATCCCGCCGCGGGGCGCCGGCGGGCGCACGCCAGGCCGCCTGCCGCGTGTACACTTCCCGGGTGACCCACGATAAGGAGAACGACATGCTGATGCGGCGCACGGCGACCACTGCCGACCTGGCGCGGCTGTGGGAATTGCGCACCCGCGCGGTGCGCGCCACCTGCGCTTCCCACTATCCGCCGGATGTGATCGAGACCTGGTGCGCGGCGCCGCCACCGGTCTCCCTGCCACTGCTGGTGCAGGCGGGCGGCACCCTGGTGGTCGAAGAAGACGGGCAGGTGATCGGCTACGCCATCCTCAACCAGGAGACCGGCGAGGTGGATGCCGCCTTCGTCGAGCCCGCGCACCAGGGCCGCGGCATCGCGCTCGGCCTGCTGCGCGAACTGGAAACGATGGCGCGGCGGCGCGGGCTGGCGCGCATGTTCCTGTCCGCGTCGCTCAACGCGGTGCCCTTCTACGAGCGCGCCGGCTTCCGTTCGGTGCGCGAGGAGGTGTATCCGCACCGCAGCGGGATCGGCATCGCTTCCGTGTTCATGGAGAAGCCGCTTCCCTGCCGCGGCATGCAGGCAGATCATGCAGGATGATTGGCATGGCGCGCGCATCCTGCCTATACTGGTGCGTCTTCTTTCCCTTATCCCATCATGCACCGTGCACTCATGACCGCGCTCCTGTCTGTGTTCCTGCTGGGCGCCGTGGCGCCGCCAGGCGCCGCTGCCGCATCCTGCGACACCTATGCCGGCGCTCTTGCCGCGATGGTGGACGCCGACCAGGCCCTGCGCAAGCGGATCGATTTCCTGAACCAGGACACGCCCGAACAGCTAAAAAACCTGCAGCATCTGGCCCTGGTCGACCGCACCAACACGGAACGCCTGAAGTCCTGGGTCGCACGCTGCGGCTGGCCCGACAAGACCAGGGACGGCGACCAGGCGGCCGGCCATGCCTGGCTGCTGACCCAGCATGCAGACCATGACCGACCCTTCCAGAAGCGCATGCTGGCGCTGATCGAGGAGGCGGCCATGCGCGCCGGCGAGAGCGCCGGCAAGAATTTCGCCTACCTGTACGATCGCATCGCGGTCGCCGAACAACGCCCGCAGCACTACGGCACCCAGTTCCTCAACGTGGGCAGCAGGCCCTGCGACCTCGACTTCGCGCCGATGGAGGCGATCGGCCTGATGCCCCTCGCCGCCTACCAGCGGCTCATGCGCGAGATGCAGCATTGTCCGACCGATGTGGCCACCGGCAGGCCGAACGAGGATTACCACTACGCGCCGCCTGTGAAGCCGTGATCCGCCGGCCGTGCCGGAGGCTTAGAGCGCCTAACAAAACTTCCAGGGCAAGGCGCGGCGTCGAAGACAGTACAACTGTACGGCGAGACGACGCAACGCAGCCATGGAGGTTTTGTTAGGCGCTCTTAATGTGTCGGAATCGGGTTCGCGGCGATGTAGGCGTTGAATTCGTTCACCAGCTGATGCTCGTTGGGGCCGGCGTTGTTCCGCATCGGCAGGGCGGATTCGACCACGATTTCTTCCTTGTCGCTGGCCAGTGCGGCCATGGTCTGCTCGATGAAGGCGGCGAGCGGCATGGCGCGCGGGTCATCGCTCTTGACGATCAGGTCGGTGTTGACCCAGGGCGGGGCGATTTCCTGCAGCCTGACCGAGGTGTCGCGCAACATGAAGCGCTGCGACAAGGTGTACGAGTGCAGGGCGGCCTTGGTGGCCGAATACACGGCGGTCGCCGCCAGCGGCACGTAGGCCAGCACCGAGGTGTTGTTGATGATGGTGGCGCGCGGCTGCTGCTTGAGGTGCCCGACCAGTGCGGACGTCATGCGGATGGGGCCGAGCAGGTTGGTGTCGATGGTGGCGAGCATGGTTTCCTCGTCGATCTCGCCCGCGGCGTCGTCGAAGGGCATGATGCCGGCATTGTTGATCAACACGTTCAGGGCCGGAAAATCCTTGGTCAGCTGGGCGGCGGCGCGCACGATGCTGGCCGGGGAGGCGATGTCGAGTTCGATCGCGTGCATGCCGGGATTGGCTTGCGTCACCTCGTCCAGCAGCGACTTGCGGCGGCCGGCGATGATCACGGTGTTGCCCAGCTTGTGGAAGGCTTCCGCCAGGCCGCGACCGATGCCCGAGGCGCCGCCGGTGATAAGGATGGTGTTGTCGGTGAGTTGCATGGTCGTTCTCCGTGTGGGTGGCTGATGTGATCAGTCTACGGAGAGAGGATATGGCTTGGTGGTCGTATATCCCTCGATTTAGGACATGATTACCTGACGGTCTGGAGGGTAGGTCAAAAAAAAGCGGCGTGCATCGCTGCACGCCGTTCATAAGCCCAACCGAAGCAGCCGGCCAGTCGACAATCAGATGAAGGTAAACGTCATCTCTTCCGACAACCGCGACTTCGGCAGCGTCGCATTGAAGTCTTTTTCCGACGAATACCCAAAGCTCACCAGCACCAGGCTGGCCAGGCCCTGCTCGTTCAGCCCGAACTCCGCATCGAGGATCTTCTGGTCGAAGCCCTCCATCGGCGTGGCGTCGATGCCCAGGGTGGCGGCGCCCAGCAGGGCGGTGCCCAGCGCCAGGTAGACCTGCTTTTCGAGCCACTGCGCCACGTCCTTGCCGCCGAAGCGGTGCTGGTAGACATAGCCGCGGCGGCCCGCGTCCTGGCCGGCGCGCGCGGCGGCGTCCTTGAAGCGGCCGTCGCGCTCTTCCTGGTCGAGCAAGTTGTTCAGGTGGGCTTCATCCATGTCGATGCGCGAGCACAGCACGATCACGTGCGAGGCGTCCTCGATCTTGGCCTGGTTATACGAATAGCCGCCCTGCGCCGCCTTGGCGATGCGCGCACGGCCTTCCGGCGTGTTGGCGACGATGAAGTGCCAGGGCTGCGAGTTGACCGACGAGGGGCTGTGGCGCAGCAGGCTGTACACCTTCTGCATCAGTTCTTCCGGGATGCGGCGCTGCGCATCGTAGGCTTTGGCGGTATGGCGCTCCTTGGCGGCCGACAGAATATCCATGCTTGGGTCCTTACGACAAAAAGAAAATGGTAAGCGATCTGGCCGTTACGCGTAGGCGAGCACGATTTTTCCGTGCGCCTTGCCGCTTTCGACCAGCGCATGCGCGCGGCGCATGTTGGCGGCGTCAACGGCGCCGAAGTGCTCGCTCAGGGTCGTCTTCAGCTCGCCCTGCTCGACCATCCGCGCCACGCGCTCCAGCAGCTCGTGCTGGCGGATCATGTCCGGCGTCTGGAACATCGAGCGCGTGAACATCAGCTCCCAGTGCAGCGAGATCGACTTGCGCTTGAGCGGCATGGCGTCCAGGGTCGCCGGGTCGTCGATCAGGGCGAACTGGCCCTGCGGCGCCAGCATCTCGACGATGTCCGGGTAGTGCTGGTCGGTGTGGGTCAGGCTGATGACGATGTCCACCGCCTCCAGGCCCAGCGCCGCCAGCTGCGGCCCCATGGGGCGGGTGTGGTCGATGGTGTGGTGGGCGCCCAGTTCGCGCACCCACTGCCGCGTGACATCGCGCGACGCGCTGCCGATCACGGTGAGCCTGGTGAGCCGGCGCGCCAGCTGGGTCAGGATCGAGCCGACGCCGCCGCCGGCGCCGATGATCAGGAGCGACTTGCCTTCGCCGCCCCCTTCGGCCACTTTCAGGCGGTCGAACAGCAGCTCCCACGCGGTGATCGAGGTCAGGGGCAGGGCCGCGGCCTGGGCGAAATCGAGGTTGGCCGGCTTGCGGCCGACAATGCGTTCGTCCACCACCTGGAACTGGCTGTAGGAACCCGGGCGGGTGAGCGAGCCCGCATAGAACACGTCGTCGCCCGGCGCGAACAGGGTCACTTCGGAACCGACCGCGCGCACGATGCCGCTCGCGTCCCAGCCCAGCACGCGGGGTTCAGTTACCGCGACGCCGCGGCGCAGCTTGGTGTCGACCGGGTTGACGGCGACGGCGCGTACTTCGACCAGCAGGTCGTTGGGGCCGGCCAGGGGCATGGGCAGGTCGATATCCTGCAGGGCGTTCGGGTCGGTGATCGGCAGGCCGTGCTGGGTGTAGACGATGGCTTTCATGGTGTTCTCAGTGAATATGGTTGGGATGGAGGCGATTCTAGGGAAGGGCCGGCCAGGAAAACACCGCCGTGGCAGAATTACACTTTCACTGCTGGCGTGAAAATCGCCGCCGCTTTCACTGGAAGGAAGCACATGATCCGACTCGACGACCTGGCCCTGTTCGTGCGTTCCGCCGCGCTGGGCAGCTTTTCGCAGGCGGCGCGCGAGGTGAACCTGTTGCCGGGCCAGGCCTCGGCCGCGATCGGGCGCCTGGAGCGCGAACTCGACATCCGCCTGTTCGCGCGTTCGACCCGCAGCCTGCGCCTGACCGACGAGGGCAAGCGCTACCTGCCCTATGCCCAGGATGCGCTGCAGGCGCTGCGCGAAGGCCGGGACGGGATGCGCGGCGAGGATGCGGCCCTGAGCGGCACCCTGCAGATCGCGGCCCCCTCGGACTTCGGACGCAACCTGCTGCTACCCTGGATCACGGAGTTCCGCCGCAGCCACCCGGGACTGGACATCCAGCTGCTGGTGTCGGACCAGGTGGCGGACATCTTCCGCGATCCCGTCGACATCGCCCTGCGCTATGGCCGGTTCGAGGACGCCAGCTTCGTCGCGCTGCCGGTGGCGCCGGACAACCGGCGCGTGCTGGTGGCCGCCCCGTCCTACCTGGCGCGTCATGGCCGGCCTGCCTCGCCGCTCGACCTGGCCACCCATAGCTGCCTGGTCTACCGCCTGCGCGGCCGCAGCCACGACCGCTGGAGCTTCCCGGGACCGGAGGGTGGCCAGGTGGTGCAGGTGGGCGGGGCATTGGCCAGCGACGACGCCGACGTGGTGCGGCGCTGGGCGGTGGCCGGCGAAGGGATCACCTACAAATCCTGGCTCGACGTGCACCAGGATGTGGCGGAAGGTCGGCTGGAGGTGCTGCTGCCCGGCGTGCCCTGCGAGCCCACGCCCATGAACCTGGTCTGCCCGCACCGCAAGCAGTTCTCGCCCGCGGTGAAGCTGCTGCATGCGCTGGTGACCGAGCGCTGCCGCCCCATCAGCGCCCAGCTGCAGCGGATGCTGGAAGCCTGAATCAGCCGGCGCGCAGCAGGAGCAGCGCCAGCAGCAGCATCAGGCTGCCCGTGAAGGCCTCGATGCCGCGCCACACCGCGGGGCGCGACAGCACCGGGGCGCAGCGGCGCGCGCCGAAGCCGAGGGCCGAGAACCACAGCACCGAGGCCGTCATCGCGCCCAGCGCGAAGGACAGGCGCTGGGTGGAGGCGAAGCTGCCGCCTACGGTCCCGAGCAACACCACGGTGTCGAGGTAGACGTGGGGATTGAGCAGCGAGATCGCCAGCACCGTGGCCAGCGCCTTGCCCAGGGTTTGCACGTGCTGGCCGTCGACGCTGAGCGCGGCGCCGCCACGCGCGCTGCTCGAAAAACAGCGCAAGCCGTACCAGACCAGGAAGGCCGCGCCGCCGTAGCGCGCGACGCCCACCATGACGGGAGACGATTCGACCAGCGCGCCCAGTCCGGCCATGCCGAGGGCGATCAGGACCACGTCGATGACGATGCAGGTGGCGACCACCGGCAGCACATGCTGGCCGCGCACGCCGGTGCGGATCACGTGCGCGTTCTGCGCCCCGATCGCCATGATCAGGCTGGCCCCCAGGCCCAGCCCCTGAAGAAAAACCTGTTGAGAAAACATAGGGCCTCCGTGGGAAAGGCCTCATGATCCCCGCCGCCGGCGTCAGATTCAATTATATTCATGAAATCTAAGCACCCTTAAGCAGAACTGAACCATGAAGATCGACCCGCGCCGCAGCGCCGCCTTTCTCGCCGCCGTCGATTGCGGCAGCCTGGAATTGGCCGCCAGCCAGCTGAGCATCACGTCCTCGGCGGTCTCGCAGCGGATCTCGGCCCTGGAACAGGACCTGGGCACGCCGCTGCTGGTGCGCAGCCGGCCCTGCCGCCCCACCGGGCCGGGCACGCGCCTGGTGCAGTACCTGCGCCGCTCGACCCTGCTGGAATCGGAGTTCCTGGCCGAGATGGGCATGGACCCGGGGCCGGTGCGGGTGGCGCTCGGAGTCAACAACGACACCCTGGCCACCTGGCTGCTGCCGGTGCTGGCGCCGGTGCTGCTGGACGAACAGCTGCTGGTCGAATTCCTGCTCGACGACCAGGGCCACACCTTCAACTTGCTGGAGCAGGGCCGGGTGGTGGCCTGCGTGACCGGCGAGGCGGCGCCGCTGCACGGCTGCACCGCCAGCGCGCTGGGCATCATGCGCTACCGGCTGGTGGCCTCGCCGGACTTCGCGCGGCGCTGGTTCCCGGACGGCTTCTCGCGCAGCGCCGCCCTGCATGCGCCGGTGATGGTCTTCGACCGCAAGGACCCGCTGCAGGCCAGCTTCCTGCTGCAGCATTTCGGCCTGCCGGAAGGCGCCTACCCCTTCCACTACGTGCCGGCTAGCGATCCGTATGTGGGCGCGATCCGCGCGGGCCTGGGCTACGGCCTGCTGCCGCTCGAGCAGTGCGCCGTCCTGCTGGCGTCCGGCCAGCTGGCCGACCTGACGCCGCAGCTGCACGTCGACGTGCCGCTGTACTGGCACGCGTGGCGCATTCAGCCGCCCCGGCTGGAGCGCATGGGCGCGGCGCTGGTGAAGGCGGCGCGCGAGGTGCTGCTGCCGCTGGCCTGAGTCACCGGCAGCCACTGCGCCAGGCCCCACAGCAGTTCGGGCAGGAGGAAGAGCCAGAGCAGGACCAGGGTGCCGAGCAGGGTGTGGATGGGGGCGAAGGCGGATAAAGCTGGGGCGCCGAGCCACATGTTGAGGTGCGAGAGCTGGGTGGTGAGCAGGGTGAAGGTCCAGGGGGTGGCGAACGGGGTGGCGGTGAGGAGCATCGGGGCATGCTCGCACGCGTGGTGAATGCGAGCCTTGAGGCAGGCGAACAAACGGGCTGGCCACTCCCGCAGCCAACCCGCATCAAACGGAACACAAATAAAGCGCTTAAGTCCCGATCCGCCCCCCATCATTCTTGGTAATCACAATCGTCGCCGACCGCGGACGCTTGCCCGCACCATAACCCGCATTCGACGGCCACTGGCTGGTGTACTTGCTCGGATCGGCCAGGTTGCTGGAGGACGTGGTCTCGCCCGGGTGCTGGATGTTCACGAACAGCGCCTTGCCGTCCGGCGTCTCGGCGATGCCCGTGATCTCCGAACCGACCGGCCCCACCAGGAAGCGCTTGAGCGTGTCGCTGGAGGCGGCCTTGCCGACGAAGGTGTCCACGGCCAGGGTCGAACCGTCCGCGCGCGGGTAGTTCAGGGTGAGCTTCTTGCCGTCGCCCACCTGCCCCGGCACGCCGGCCAGCATCATGCAGTTGCTGACGTCGGTGTAGGCGCCGTCGTCGGTCTGGAACCAGCAGATACCGGTGGCGGCGCTGAAGGCCAGGCCGTCCGGGCTGGAGAAGTCCTGATCGGCGCCCAGGCCGGACAGGTTGACCGTGGCCGCGGCGGCCGCCGCTTCGGCGCCGAACAGGTAGACGTCCCAGGTAAATCCGGTGGCGGCGGAACCCGCGGCGCCTTCCTTCACGCGCAGGATGTGGCCGTTCGGGTTGCCGCTCTGCGCGGTGCTGCCCTTCATGTCGGTATAGACGCGCGGGTTGGCCGCATCCGGCGCCGCCTGGCTCGATCCGCTCGGCTCGACGCGGCGGTTGCTGTTGTTGGTCAGGGTGAAGTAGATCTCGCCGTTGGCCGGGTTCACCGAGCACCATTCCGGACGGTCCATCCTGGTGGCGCCCACGGCGTCGCCCGCCAGGCGCGCATTCACCAGCACGTCGGCCTGGTCGGCGAATTTGTAGGCGGTATAGGCGGCGATCGCCGGGTTGGTGATCGACAGCTCGATCCACTGGCCGCTGCCGTCGGCGGCGAATTTGGCGACGTACAGCTTGCCGCTGTCCAGGTACTTGTCGCCGGTGGCGATGCGGTCGGCGGCGCCGGCGTCGGCGGCGCTCCAGACGGCGTTCGATACGAACTTGAAGATGTATTCGTTGCGCGAATCGTCGCCCATGTAGACGGCGAGCGGCTTGCCCGCTTCGACCTTGCCGAAGGCGGCGCTCTCGTGGGCATAGCGGCCCAGCGCGGTGCGCTTCTTGATGACGCGGGTCTTGTCGTAGGCGTCCATCTCGACGATGTAGCCCATGCCGTTCATCTCGTTGCGGTAGTCGTCGCTGCCATCGAGCGACGTCCCCTTTTTGCTGATGTTCCAGCGCGCGTACTTGTCATCGAGGCCGCCGGTTTCCCAGCCGTGGCGCGAGGCGGCGCCCTGGTCGCGCCCGTAGCGCTTGAGCGCCACCACGCTCTTGTCGGCGCGCGCGGCGTCGTCGGTGGCGGCGCGGGTAAAGTAGCCCGACCAGTTTTCTTCGCCCGACAGGTAGGTGTTCCACGGGGTCTTGCCGGTGCCGCAGTTGTTCAGGGTGCCGCGGATCTTGCTGCCGTTCGGCGAGTACTTGGTGACCACCAGCGCATTGCCGCGCACCGGGCCGGAAAGCTCGACCTCGGTCTGCTGGTGCACGCGGCGGTTGAAGGACGAATCCTTCAGGTATTCCCACTTGCCGCCGTTCCGGCGTACCTCGACCACAGACAGGCCGTGCAGGGCCATCTCCTTGTCCACCTCGAGCGCGGGGCGCGGCAGGCTCGGGGTGCCGCCGTTCGCGTGCAGGAAGAAGGAGGCGAAGTTCTGGTCGGTGGTGGCTTCGTGGTTCATCGCCAGCAGGCCGCGGTCGTTGGCGCTCGCCGATGCGGCGCCGGTGGCGGAGAGCGGGAAGAATTCCATGCCGTCGTGGTGGTCGCCGGCGCGGTTTTCCATGTCGCCGTCGGTGCCGTCGTTCTTGAAGGCCGGGGTGGCGGCAGTGAGCGGATCGCCCAGCGCGTACAGAACCGAGGCGGTATAGCCGGCCGGGACGACCACGGTATCCGCCAGGCTTTTCGCCACGGCGGTGAAGCCGAGCAGCTTCTCGGCCGGGACCGGCGGCGGCGTGACGCCGGTCGGCGGCGCCGGTGCGGTGACGGTGTCGCTGCTTGAGCCGCCGCAGGCGCTCAGGCCCATGGCGCCCAGGAAGGCGGTGGCGGCCGAGGCGGCGCTGCCGCGCAGCAGGCTGCGGCGGCTCAGGCGGGCCTGGAGGACGGTGCTGAAATGCTCGTTCGACGACACGTTGGTATCGATGTCGTCATGGTCGACAGGGATGCGGGCGATGTCTAGCGGCTTGTTCACGGAGTGGTTCCTGGTCGGGGTGGAGAATCCGAGCATGGTAGAGAGCGAACATGACCACTCTGTGACGCCTTGATAACAGTTTGATGACAGGCCTTTACGCCGGACGGTGCCCCAGGCCGATGCAGGCCGCGCCCAGCAGCGCCAGCCCGACGCCGAGGTAGTCGGTCCAGACCGGCTTGACGCCGTCGACCACGGCCAGCCAGGCCAGGGCGGTGGCGATATAGACCGCGCCATAGCTCGCGTAGACGCGGCCGCTGGCGGCGGGGTGCAGGGTCAGCAGCCAGACGAAGGCCGCCAGGCTCAGGGCGGCCGGCAGCAGCAGCCAGGGGGAGCCTTTACCGGTGAGCCAGAGCAGGGGCAGGTAGCAGCCGAGCAGCTCGGCGATCGCGGTGAGGAAGAACAGGCCGAGCATGCGGCCGGAAGCGAACAGATCGAAGGTCATGGGCAGGCAAGTGGCCGGCAAGGCGCCGGGTTGATCCTGCCGAGTGTATCAGTAGCGCCCCAGCTCCTGGGCCAGGTCGCGGCGCAGCTCGGCGATCGTGGGGGTGATGCCCTTGTCGCCCGGGGTGTAGAAAATGCCGGGCAAGACCCGGTCCTGCTCCAGCTGGGGCAGCAGGTCTTCCAGCAGCTCCTCGATCGAGAAGGCCTGGGCGTCGTAGCCGTCCCATTCGTATTCGGCGCACAGGCTGGCGTAGTCGCTGGCCGGCCACATGGGGAAGACCAGGGTGCCGTCGTCGGTCTTGGCCAGCGCCCAGCCGTCCTGGTACAGGCCCCAGACTTCCTGCGAATCCGCGACCCGCTTGACGAAGTATTCGTAGCGGTCCGGGCCCGGCAGGGTGACGACCGCCGCCAGCTGCTGCGCGCCCAGCTTGATCGCCGAAATGATCCTTTCGCTCATTGCCATTCCCGTTGATGCAGGCGACATGCCTCTCATACCTCAGGATACGCCAACATGGGCGATCGGCGCAGAATCTAGCGTGCGCGCCCTCGGCATGACATTGGGAAATTTCAGAGGACGTGCAAGCCGTAGCGGACGTCGCGCCGGTTGGCCGTTTGCGCCCCTTCGACCAGGAAGGCGTCCCAGCCCAGGCGCACGGCCGGGCCCGTCTCTTGCAGGGCGGCGCTGCGCACGTCGAGCGCGCGCAACTCCAGTTCGACCTCGTAGGCCAGGCACACGCCGGTGAACATCGACAGCAGGCTCTTTACAGCCCGGGCCGCCGGTCCGCCGGGCAGGAAGGCGTCGAAGCGCGCGCGGTCGAGCGGCCCGACCACCAGGCGCAGGCGCAGGTCGCGCTGCCAGACACGCGCCCCCGCGATCGCGCGCGATCCGAGCACGGCATTATCGTCGCCCAGCATGGTCTGCTGGGCGGGCGGAACGCCGTACCAGTCGCCCACGAACTGCTCGACCATGACCGGCAGGCCGAAGTAGTCGGACAGCACGCGCCCGATCTGCACCGCCGAGGCGGGCCGGTGGCGGATGCTGGCCGCGAAGTAGCCCAGGGTCTCGTCCAGCACCGCTCCGTGCTCCGGGCTGGCGAAGCGCCCGCGCAGCGAGGCGTCGCCGACGCCGGCCAGGGCCAGCAGCAGCGGCAGGAAGGCATCGCGTCCGTCCAGCTGGTATTGCAGCGCCAGCCGGTACTTGCGCCAGGCCGCATAGAACAGGGCCAGCGAGCGGTTCGAGAAAGTGTCGAGGAAGGCGCGCGGGCCCTCGTCCTTGTCCTTGTCCGAGGCCTGGTGCTCGGCGATGCGCTCGGTATAGTGGGCCGGCAGCACGCCATGCCCGCCCAGCAGGCCCATGAAGCTTGGGGTCAGGCGGATATGGCGCAGCACCCCGTCCTCCAGCGCTCTGGCGAGCGCCTCGGCCCGCGGCTGCAGCGCGCGCGGCTCGGGCTGGACCGCTTCCAGCTGGCTGGGCGGGAAGCCCAGCGAGGTCGAGTTCTGGAAGCGCAGGTAGCGCGCGACCAGGTCGCCGTCCCGGCGGTTGCGGCGCCGCAGCCAGAGTTCCAGCAGGCGCACGGCCTGGAAGAATTCGAAGCGCCAGGGCTCGCGGCACAGGCGCTCGATTACAGCAGGCTCAGGCCGCCGCTTCGCGGATCGCATGTGAGCAGTTCCTCTCCGGTTTGGCGCGACACGATCACCAGCCGCGTGAAGCTGTTGGCGTGCACGTACAGCGCAAGAAAGCGCTCGACGATGTGGGCGAAGGCGTGGATGCCGCTGCCGACGAAGGCTTCCTCGTCGATGCTGAGCCTTACTTCCACGCCGCGCACCAGGCAGTTGAAAGGATTACCCGCCATCCAGGCGCTGGCCGCCTGGTAGTCGATGGCGGCGATGCCGCCGATCTGGCGCTGCGAGGAGGGAGAGCGCGGCAGGTCGTGCAGCGCCAGCATCTCGCGGAAGGCTTCGATGCCGCCATCGGCCAGCGACAGGTGGTTCAGCGACAGCAGCGAGATCAGGCGCCAGTGGGCGTTGCGCCCGCTGGGAAAGCGCCAGGAGGCGGTGGGTTTACGCAGGAAGGCGATCGCCTTCACGCCCGAGCCGCCCTCGAGAAACAAATCGCCGCCCGGCTGGCCGTAGCTCAGGGCGCTCGGCAGGTCGCGGTTGGTGCAGGTGAGTTCGACATTGAGGGTGTCGGTTTCCACCGCGGCAGGATCGAAGTCGATGTCGACGATCGAGACCTGGGTCTCGAAGCCCGGGCTCTTGTGGCGCAGGCTTTCGTCGCGCCGCATCGCCCAGTAGTGGCCATGTTCGTCCGGGGTCTGGGCGTGGCGCAGCGAATAGAAGGGACGGAACTCCGCGATCGACTCGCCCTGCGGCGTCTGCCGGATCAGGCGCAGCGCATCGATAGCGTAGACCTCGTAGGCATAGGCGCGGCGCGCATCGGCCAGCACCGGGTAGCTGGGCGTGGTGTGGGTCAGCTGGATCGGCTCGCCGCGCTGGCGGAACAGATTCACCACCGGCGTGCAGCCCAGCAGGACATTGTTGGTCGAGAGCGTGCCCAGCATGCGCGCCAGGTTGGAATCGGCGCGCAGGCCGGACAGGGCCAGGTGCAGCGTGATGGCGCGTGCGCCCGGCAGCGCCGCGGCCAGCGCTTTCAGATCGATGTCGACGAAGTTGAACTTCTCCGGAAAGCAGAAGTACTCGGTCAACAGCCGGTAGGCGGTGTGCGAGCGGGCCGGGAAGTCGATCAGCGCCTCGTCGTCCCCGAAACCGGCCGGCTTGACGGGGATGGCGGGCAGCGCCACCCAGCGCCCGCTGCCTTCGGCCTCGGCATAGGCGGCCACGGTGCGCATGAACAGGGCGTCGCGCAGGGCCGCGCAGAACGAGGGTTCGCCGTCGATGAAGACGCGCAGGGTGTCCAGGCCCAGCTGGCCAAGTCCGCCCTGCTCGCCCGTGGCGGCGATGGTGAGGCTGATGCCGGACGCCGCGCCGCCCGGCAGCCGCACCGCGTCCGGCGCATCGATGATGGCGGCGAAGCTTGCACGCGTGAGCGCCAGCGGCGCCACCGCCACCGGATACACGGTGCGGAAGGTGCAGGCCACGCCGCGCACCGGGCGGCTGGTGAGCTGGGTGCCGCGCGCGATCGTGCTGCTGGCGGTCTGCTGCTTCGCCGCGGCGGCGACGTCCAGGCGCGCGATCGAGCACGAAGGGAAGGGGCGCAGGTAGTGCGGGTACAGCACCTCGAACAGCGCCTCGGTGAATTCCGGATAATCGTCGTCGAGGCGCTTGGCGATGCGCGCGTTGAGCAGGGCGAAGGACTCGATCATGCGCTCGGTGTGCGGGTCTTCGCACACCTCGCCGCTGATCAGGAGCCGTCCCGCGATCTTGGGATAGCGCTCGGCGAAGTCGCGCAGGTCGCGGCGCAGGTAACCCAGTTCGCTTTCGTAGTAGGGAAGCAGCTGTTCCATGCGCGGCCTTCCTAGGTGGCGGCGCGCTGCGCCTTGGCGCGCGCGGCCCGCTTGATGCTGTACTGGAGCGTGGACGGCTGCAGCACCGCATCGAAATTGACCGGCTCCTGCGACACGCTCGCCACCAGCAGCGCCGTGATCGAGAAATCGAGCCGGTTGACCGATTCTTCGCGCACCTCCAGCAAGGCCTTCACGTTGCGCAGGCGCGGCTCGTGGCAGGCGATGGTCTTTTCGATGCAGCTGCAGATATGGGCGCGGTCGGATGGGCTGGACAGCGAGCGGTCGGCGAAGTCGCTCAGGCCATAGCTCACCATCGAGCGGCTGCATTCCGGGAAGTCCTTCAGCGCGTCGTCGGCGAGGATGGAGCGCGTGTTGAGCAGCGCTTCCAGGTCGCGCGCGACGCTGTCCTTCAGGTCTTCGGCCGACAGGCGCGGCGGCGCATGGCTGCCCGCCTGGCCCCCGCCCGGGTTTGCGCCTGGGTTCCCGGCACGCAGCGGCACGCCCAGCAAGCGGTCGAACAGTCCCGGCGTAAATCCTTTCATCGTGCCCCCAGAAAACAAAATCGCATGGTGACACGTTGGCTACGGCAAATACTTGATCAAGTTCACATGCTGGTCTGCTGCCCGTTGCTATTGTTTCTGAGCAAAGTTCTGCTAACCGAAAGACAAGAGGAAAGCCAGCCACATGACCAGCAAAGTACTCTGGGGCGAAGGCCTGCTGTTGCGCCCACAGCATTTTCAGCGGCAAGACCAATACCACGAGCACTGCCTGAACAAGGGCATCCGCGCGGTACACCCGTATGCCTGGGGCGTGGAGCGGCTGGAGATCGACCGCGACGCGCTGGGCAGCAGCGTGCTGCGCATTCTCGCGCTGTCGGTGCGCTTCCAGGACGGACAATGGATCGATGCCCCGGGCGCCGACGCGCTGCCCGAGACCGTCGACCTGAGCCAGCTGCAGGCCGCGCAGGGCGTCACCTATCACGCCGCCGTGCCGGGCCTGAAGCCCTTCAGCGGCAACTTCGTCCAGCCCGGGCAGGCGGACAACACCGCGCGCTTCACCCAGGTCAACGAAGAAACCCCGGACCTGTACACGCAGGCCTCGCCGGTGCAGTTGGCCTATTTAAAAGCCTCGGTGCGCCTGGTGTCCGAGTTCGAGCCGCGCGACGGCTATGTCCACTTCCCCCTGCTGCGCCTGCGCCGCGCCGCCACCGGCGGCTTCGAACCCGATACCGGCTTCGTGCCGCCCACCTTGTCTATCGGCGCCTCGCCGGTGCTGTTCCTGCAGCTGCGCCGGCTGCTCGACGCGCTGCAGGCCAAGGTCGGCGCCCTCTATGGCCACCAGCGCGAACCGAGCCGCAACGTGGTCGAGTTCCGTTCGGGCGACATGTCCTCGTTCTGGCTGCTGCACACGGCCAGTTCCGCCTATGCGGCCCTGACCCACCACTTCCACCATCCGGCCCTGCATCCGGAGCGCCTGTTCGCCCAGCTGCTGGACGTGGCGGGCGGCCTGATGACCTTCTCGAAGAGCTGGACCCTGGGCGACCTGCCGTCCTACCAGCACGCCGATCCCGGCCCGGGCTTCGCCAAGCTGATCACCATCATTCGCGAGCTGCTCGACACCGTGATCTCCTCCAAGTACTTCGCCATCGCGCTGAACGAGACCCGGCCCTGCTACCACCTCGGCATGCTCGACTCGGGCAAGATCGACGAGGACACCACCTTCTACATCGCCGTCTCGGCCGACATTCCCGCGGTGGAGCTGGTCGACGTGGTGCCGCTGCGCTTCAAGGTCGGCGCGCCGGACGACGTGGAAAAATTCGTGCTCTCCGCCCTGCCCGGCGTGCGGCTGCAGCACGCGCCGCAGGTGCCGGCGGCGATTCCCGTGCGCCCCGATACCTGCTACTTCGTGCTGGAAGCGAAGGGGGCGATGGTCGAGCGCATGCTCAAGGCGCAATCGATCTCGATCTACGTCCCGGCCGGCATGAAGGAGCTGAAGCTGGAACTGCTGGCCGTCGCCGCCTGAACGGGCGATGAAGCTCCCTCCCGACTTCCGCTCCCTGGGCCTGTTCGGTCCAGCATCGGCCAGGAGACTGCCGACCACTGGGCTGCGCGATCGAGGTTGTTCACCGGGCTGGTCCGCAGCAGGCGGGTGTCGATCGTTCCGGGAGCCACTGCATTGACGCGAATGCCGTCCAGCCCCAGCGCATCGGCCAGCGCCTTGGCCATCAGCACGACACCGCCTTCGCGCGGGATCCCGGCGATGTCCGAGGCCGGCACCGCGCGTGCCCCATGCCGGGCGGCGGCGATGGCGATGACGACTTTGTCTTTCAGGAGGGAAGTCATGGTGTCCTCTTTCGGTAAATAGTGCCTGGGGCCTGGCATCTGTCAGGCTGCCGGCAGCATGGCGGGCAGGACGCCGACCTGCTGCAGTAGCGAGTACAGGTGGGCAACGCCCCAGTGCTCGGTGATGCGGCCGTCCTGCACGCGCATCACGTCGACCGTATCGAACCGCACCTTGCGGCCGGTCGGGGCGATACCGAACAGGACACCTTCATGCGTGCCGTGATAGGTCTTGTAGGTCGTGACACGGTCGCCCTCGGCCGCTTGCCAGTGGATCACCGCGTGGAAATCGGGGAAGGCCTGGCGCAGGGCGCCGTACAGCAGGCGAGCGCCGGCCTTGTCGGGCGTCCCGCCCGGCTGCGGTGTGTGGTCGAGGAAGTCGTCGGCGAACAGCCGGTCGAACAGGGCGAA
The DNA here is from genome assembly GCF_036961685.1 of Massilia sp. DD77. Classification (NCBI taxonomy): domain Bacteria; kingdom Pseudomonadati; phylum Pseudomonadota; class Betaproteobacteria; order Burkholderiales; family Oxalobacteraceae; genus Massilia; species Massilia sp. DD77. The sequence goes on along the minus strand of NZ_JBAMDH010000031.1, from coordinate 11,506 downwards.
ATCGCCGCCACCCTGGACTTCCTCGGTATTCCTGCGGACGATGGCCTTGGCGGTTTCCGCAAGGGCGCGGGTGCGGGCATCGGGCATGGTGTTCATGTCGTTCTCCTTCTGATGGCGTGCTCAGCCGATTTTGACGAGGTTCAGGGCCGGCAGCGGGCCGCCGGGAAATTGCTGCAGGGCGCCGCCCACTTCCAGGCTGCCCAGGTCGATGGTGGCGAAACCGAGCCGATCGGCGAGGCTGGCGACGAGGTCCTTGGCCTCGCGGTCGTCGCCGGACAGGAACACCACGCGGCGGCCGCCGGCTTGCTGCGGATCGCTCGCCAGGACCGACGCGAGCAGGGTATTGAAGCCTTTGACGACGCGCGCACCGGGCGCCAGCTTCGTCAGCACCTGGCTCGAATTGCGTCCGCCAAGTTCTGCCAGCCGATAGCCCGGCAACAGGACCGGATTATTGGCGTCGATCAGGACGCGGCCGTTCCAGTCGATGTCACCGAGCGCTTCTTCAAGGCGCGACCAGTTCACGCTGACAAACACGATGTCGGCGGATGCGGCTTCCTGCCGGGTGCCGGCGCGGCTGCGCGGGCCCAGGGCATCGACGACCGGGGCGAGCGACTCGGGCCCCCGGCTGTTGCTGAGGATGACATCGATGCCCGCCGCGACGAGGCGTGTGGCCATGGCCTGGCCGATGGCGCCGGCGCCGATGATGCCGACGGTGCCGGTGCCGGCGTGATTGCTGCTGCTGGTGGTGCTGGACATGTTCTTCTCCTTGGACGGTAATGGCACTTGGTGCCGCTTGATCGGGCGGGTCGTTGCGAACGCCTGATGAAGCCAGTGTAGGACCGGCGGCTGCGGTGATAAATCTATCTATCGGTGCACCACTATTCCCTGGAGCGTGATAATCGGGATCGCAGCTCCAGGCCTGGGAAAACGCCGTAAGCTCGGCGGAATGGATGCCGTAAACGCAACAAGGCCGTGCAGCCTCGCGGCGTGCACGGCCTTGCTGCCTGGTGGAACTCAGGCCGGCTGGCGGATCGCCGGGCGGCTGGTGCGTGCGTCGATGCTGAACGCGCCGGCCCCGAAGGCCGCCACCTGCAGCAGGCCGCCGGCCATCGCGAAGTTCTTCAGCAGGTGGATCAACTGGTTCTGGTCGCCGAGCGCATTGTGGAATGCCAGGCCGGTGACGATCGAGAACACTGCCAGGGCCGCGGCCACCCAGCGTGTCTTCATGCCGAGTACCAGCAGCACGCCGCCGCCGAGTTCGACCGCCACGGCGATGGCGAAGCCGAGTGTCGCGAAGGGCAGGCCGACCGACTGGATATAGCCGATCGTCGCGGCGGGCGCAGCGAGCTTGCCGAAGGCGCTGAAGATGAAGATGGTCGCCAGCAGGATGCGGCCGGCGGCCGACAGGAGAGCGGTATTGGTGTCGTTTGCGGTTTTCATGGTGATTCCTTTCGTCGGGGTGAGGTCGTTGGCCGTCAGTCGGCGGCATGGAGGAATCTTAGGCTGGCGCGACCCATCGCGGAAGCCTATATAAATCGATTATTGTCATCGATAAATTCGATATGTCGGCATGCCTGGCGTTGGCATGCACCCTGCGCTGGCAGAGGATCAGGCAATCATCGGACAGGAAAGGGCATTGGCCCACCCCGGCGCCCTGGCTACGATGAAGCCTCGAATGTTCAAACAAGGAGCTCATCATGCGTACCGCAGCCGCAGCCGCAAGCGTTACCCGCAAGGACAGTGCAACCCATCCCTACGCCGGCATGTGGGTCACGGCCGACGGCTACATCCGGCATGAGCTGCTGCCCGGAGGGCGCTACGACGAGGCCCGCGGCAAGCGCCGCAGCGCCTACCAGGGTCGCTACTGGATCCAGGGAGACCATATCGAATACCTGGACGACACCGGTTTCACGGCGGACGGGGACTTCCGCGACGGCGTGCTCTACCACGCCGGCATGGTGCTGTACCGCGAGTCCGCCCCGGCCGCTACTGGACGGTGACGTAGGCCGAGGCCGGCTGCGCAGGCAGCTGGATCAGCGCGTTCTTCATGACCGCCGCCTCGTTGGCGGGAGTACGGCCGAAAAAGCGCTTGAACTCCCTGCTGAACTGCGAACTGCTCTCGTAGCCCACCAGGTGCGAGGCGGTCGCCGCGCTCACGCCATCCTGCACCATCAGCAGGCGCGCCTTGTGCAGGCGCGTCGTCTTCAGGTACTGGATCGGCGTGGAGCGCGTCACCGCCTTGAAGTGCGCATGGAAGGCAGCCACGCTCATGCCCGCATCCCTGGCCAGGGTGGCCACGTCGACCGGACGGTCATAGCTGGCGTGGATGCGCCGCAGCGCCTTGCCGATCCGGCCGAAATGGCTGTGCTGGTTCAGCGCCGCATGTACCGCGGCGCCCTGTGGGCCGGTCAGTACCCGGTAGAGCAGCTCACGCACGATGCCCGGGCCCAGGATCAAGGCCTCGTCGCGCGAACTCAAGACCGTCAACAGGCGCAACAGGGCATCGCTCATCTCGTCGTTCAAGGGCGTCGAACAGATGCCCGCGGCCGCCGACGGCTGCTGCCGGTGCCGTGCGTCGAGCGCCAGCACCAGCTCCGCCGCGAGCTTCAGATCGATTGAAATCGCCACCGCCAGCATCGGTTCCTCGCGGCTGGCCAGCGTATCCGATTCGAAGGGCAGGGGCACCGAGAGCACCAGGCAGTGCTGCGGGTCGTAGACGTACACGGCATCGCCGAGGAAGCCGCGCTTGCGGCCCTGGCAGACGATCACGATGGAGGGTTCGTACAGCACCGGCACGCGTGCGATCGGGACATCGGCGCGCATGAATCTGACGCCGTCCAGCGCGGACAGGGTGTAGCCTTCGCACGGCGCAAGCGCCTCAAGCAGGCGGACAATACGTTGTTGGCGTGGATCGCTCATGATTCGCAGGATCGGGCACTCATCCAATCATAGCCGATATTTTCCCGGCGACGCAGCCGGACCATGCTTCTCCTGTCGAGAAAACGGCATGTGTTTTCCGGCTCAGTCCATCAGGTAGCGCCATTTGGTCATATGCTGGCGCATGTCGACGGTATCGCCGTCGACGATGAAGGCGCCGTTGCCGGCGTGATGGATCAGCCGGCGCTCGCGCCTGAACCGGTCGACCCGGATCCTGCTGACTTCGAGGATGAACATGTTGTAAGGCTCTACCAGCGCGGTATCGGCCACCTTGCATTCGAGGTTGGCGATGCACTCCTCGATGAGTGGCGCGTTGACGGTGCTGGCCGGCGATGCGTGCAGGCCGAACGTGGCAAACTTGTCGACATCCTGTCCCGAACAGTTCCCTATGCGGGTGACCTGTTCGGCCAGGTCGACGGTGGGGACGGAAATCACGCATTCGCCCGATTCGCGCAACGCGGTATGGCTATGGTTCCAGGGACCGATGACGCACGCCACCAGCGCCGGCTCGTGCTGCACCATCATGTGGAAACCCAGGGTCATCACGTTGTGGCCTTTGGATCCCGCCGTGGTGAGCAGGACGATCGGGCCGGATTCGAGCAGGGTATAGGCTTTTCTGCTTGGGAGGTGCTTGAACATGGCTGTCCTTTCTATTGAGGTTCGCATGGCCCCATATTCGCGCCGCCGGCGCATGCCGGTCCATCGTGGTTTTGCGCCGGATGTCGCACGTTTGCTGTTTCCTGATACCGGGGAGTCGACATGGCAGAGGTAAAGACGGAGGTGACTTCCGCCGAAGGAATGAAGGAACACATTCCAGGACAGATGCTGCGCGAACGGCGCGCACAGGCGGACGACGACATCTACGTCGAGATCGTCACGCGCAACGCCATCCAGGACGACATCCTGGTGCCGGCGGTACCCGAACCCCTGCTGGTCTGGATCGCTTCCGGAGAGGCGGTGGTGGAGGAGCGTCCCCCCGGCGGCGAGTGGCTCGCGGTGCGGGTACGGCAGGGCGATTTCTACCTGACCACGTCCCCGGTGCCGGTCGAGATGCGCTGGCGTAGCACGTCGCCGGAACCGTTCACCGTCATGCATGTCTATGTCGGCCTGCCGCTGTTCGCGCGCGTGGTCCGCATGGCGACAGGACGCGCGCTCGGCGACTTCGCGCTGCGCGAGGTGTCGGGCGAACGCGACCAGATCTTGTGTGGCTTGCTGCAGGTGCTGTACGCCTCGCTCAGCTCACCCACGCAGCCCTCGGGCGGCTTCATCCAGGGCATGGCGCAGGCGCTCGGCTTCCGGCTTGTCGAAGGCTACGAGATCGCGGTGGACGGCCGCAAGATCGTGCGCGGCGGACTGCCTGCCCACAAGCTGCACCGCATACTCGCAGCCATGCGAAGCCGGCTCGCCGAGCCCTTCGAGCTCGCTCCCTACGCCGACATGGCTGGCCTCAGCGTCTTCCATTTCAGCCGGGTATTCAAGCAGGCGACGAGCATGGCGCCGTCGCGCTACGTCGCACGCCTGCGCCTGGAAGAAGCGCGGCGCCTGCTGTGCGAGACCGACCGCTCCGTCATCGACATCGGCCTGGCGCTCGGCTACCAGAGTCCCAGCCATTTTTCCCAGGTCTTCCGCCATGGCACGGGAGTCACGCCGAGCGTGTATCGCAGGGAGCTCGGCATCAGCCATCGGGAGCGCCGATAGCAAAATCCCGACAGCCGCGGCAAACGCCCGAAAGACCCGGCAAGCGCCCTGCCTGATCATGGCCCCGTGCTTCGACATCCCGAAGCCAAGCCTTCAAACACTTGGAAAGGACATGATCATGGAACTCAAAGACAAAATCGCACTGGTGACCGGTGCTTCGAGCGGTATCGGCGCCGCAAGCGCAAGGAAACTGGCGCAGGCGGGCGTGAAAGTCGGCGTGGCAGGCCGCCGGGTCGAGCGGCTCGATGCGCTGGTCGGCGAGATTCGCGCCGCGGGCGGTGAAGCATTCGCGATCGAGATGGACGTGACCGATCCGCATGCCGTACACGGCGGGGTGGCGGCGCTGGCCGACCGCTACGGCACGATCGACATCGTGTTCGCCAATGCGGGCTTGATGCCGGCCTCGGACATCGCGAGCCTGAAAGTCGACGAATGGAACCAGATGGTCGACGTGAACATCAAGGGAGTCCTGAACACGGTGGCCGCCACGCTGCCGATCCTGAGCGCGAAGAAGTCGGGCCATATCATCACCACCTCGTCGATCGCCGGACGCAAGACCGTCCAGGGCCTGGGCGTGTACTGCGCCACCAAGCACGCGGTAGCTGCGTTCTCCGACACCTTGCGCATGGAAGTGGGCGCGCCGTACAACATCCGCGTCACCTGCCTGCAGCCGGGCGCCGTGGAAAGCGAACTGTTCGAGCATGTGTCGGACAAGGGCTATCGGGAGCAGATGGAAGGCCTGAAGGAACAAATGACCTTCCTGAAGGCCGAGGACATCGGCGACGCCTTGGTGTACGCGCTGCAGGCGCCGGCCCATGTGGACATCGCCGAACTGTTCATCATGCCGACCAACCAGGCCTGGTAAGTCCGCGCTCCTCAGCAATCGCGAAGCCGTGTGCCTCCGGAAGGAAGCACGCGGCTTTTCATTGAGGTACCGGCTCAGAGCAGTCCGGCCGCACGCAGTTCGGCGCCCAGGCGGGCAATACCGGCCTCGCCTTTCTGCAGGGCCGCTTCGCTCGTATGTACCGAGTAGTAGCCCGTTACCAGCGGATGCGGGTGGGTCGGGGAGGAACCGAGTACGAACTGGGTGTCGCCACGGGCGAGGAACTGGAGCTGGCCTTCGCCTTTCTGGAACACCCCCAGTTCGCCGGACAGGCGCACCCCGGCCGTTTCCAGCGCGCCGTCGGCGACTGCCACCCAGGCCACGTCATGTCCGGCCGGCGGCGTGTAGCTCCAGCGCTCGCCGTCCTTCAGCTTCACATGCAGGTAATTGATCGGCGCACGTGTCCGGATATCGCTGCCGGCGCCGTCGTGGCTGCCGATCACGACACGCGCCGGGCCGGCCTGCTGGACGCGCTCGGGCGCCAGGTACATGCTCTGCGATTGTCCGTTCTCGTCTTCCGGCGGCAGGGCGAGCCACAATTGAAAACCGCGTACCGCACCATTCTCGATCGGGCCCCCTTCGTGCCAAACGCCGCCGCCGGCGCTCATGTATTCGATGCCGCCGGTCGGAAGCCTGCCTTCGCTGCCCGTGGTTTCGCGGTATTCGAGCGCGCCGTCCATGATGACGGTGACGGTGGCGATGCCGGAATGCGGGTGCATGCCCATCTTGTGCCCGCTGGAGCGAAGATGAAACAGGTCGAGGAAGACGAACGGTTTGATCAGCCCGTCCGCGCCGCTGGGGCTGATCAGGCGCGTCACGCCGCCACGGGTCGTGCCCTGGGTACGGTAGGTGATCTGGCGGTGCCGGATCGGGGCTTGGGAGCTGCGGACAGGGCTGCGTTCGATGACGGTGTTCATGGTCGATTCCTTTCGTGGGTTGCCGCTGGCGGCCCTCGCTGGCCGTTCGGTATGCGAGGATCTTACGAAGCCAGTAACGATCCGAATAGCCTATATAATTCGATCAATACCATCTAAGGAGTGGATAGATGCTCGACGGGATGTCAATGGACCAGTTGCGCACCTTCGTCGCGGCCGCCGACGAAGGCAGTTTCTCTGCGGCGGGGCGCAAGCTGCGGCGTGCGCAATCGGTTGTGAGCCACACCCTGGCCAACCTCGAGCTGCAGGTCGGGCTTTCCTTGTTCGATCGCGGCGGCCGCTATCCGGTGCTCACCGATGCCGGCCAGGCCTTGTTGGAACAGGCCAGGATCGCGGTCGGGAGCATGGATGCGTTCAAGGCGCGGGCGCGCACGCTGGCCGAAGGGCTGGAGCCCGAGCTGGCGGTAGCCGTCGACGTCATGTTCCCGATCGCTAACCTGACCGCCGCGGTGCAGGCTTTCCAACAGCAGTTTCCGACCACACCGCTGCGCCTCTACGTGGAAGCGCTCGGCGCGGTGATCCAGCCGCTGCTGGCCGGCCAGTGCCGGATCGCCGTCATCGGCTCGCTCCCCGAGGTACCGCCCGGGTGCCATTCGGAATACCTGCTCGATGTGCCGTCGGTGACCGTGGCCGCGCCGGGGCATGCGCTCGCGGCCAGGCGCGGGATGATCCTGCGTTCGGTGCTGGAGAAACACGTGCAGCTGGTGCTGACCGACCGCTCGACCCTGACGGCAGGCCGCAATTTCGGGGTGGTGTCGCCCAATGTCTGGCGGCTGGCCGACCTCGGCGCCAAGCATGCTTTCCTCCGCGCCGGTCTCGGCTGGGGACACATGCCCCTGCATATGGTGCAGGCCGACCTCGACGCCGGGACGCTGGTGCAGATCAAGCTCGAGACCAGCCCCACCGCCGGGCCAGGCTTCGCGATGCATGCGATCCACCGCAAGGAACAGCCGCCCGGCCCCGCCGGCCGCTGGTTCGTCCAGCAGCTGCGCCAATATCAGGACGCAGGACCGGGCGGCAGCGTATAGGGACTGTTACGGAACACTTCGAGCATCCAGTCGACGAACACCCGCACGCGGGCGCTCAGGTGCCGGTTCGCCGGATACACGATATAGATCGGAACGGCGGGCGCCTGCCAGTCGCCCAGCACCTGGACCAGTGCGCCGTTGTCCACGTGGCGCCCGGTGATGAAGGCCGGGCCGTGCATGATGCCGAGCCCTGACAGCGTCGCCGCGAGCATGGCGCCGGTATCGTTGACCGAGACAAAGTGATTTCCCCGGACCGTGACCGCCTCCCCATCGTGGGACAATACGATCGGCAGCTGGCGGGTCGAGCCGGCATAGGTGTAGCGGATCAGCTGGTGGCCCGCTTCGAGCTCGTCCGGATGAAGCGGTACGCCATGCGTTTCGAGATATCCCGGCGTGGCGACCGCGGTCTGCGGCAGCCTGCCGAGCTGGCGTGCGATCAGCGACGGATCGCTGACGGTGCCGGCCCGGATGACGCAGTCCACCCGCTCGCCGACCAGGTCCACCGGCCGGTCGCTGGCGCCGATGTCGAGCTGGACATCGGGGTAACGCACGTGGAACTGCGCCAGCGTGGGAATCAGGAGCAGCGATGCGATGGTGGTGCCCATGTCCACGCGCAGCCGGCCGCGCGGATGGCTGCGCGCGCGCGCCAGTTCGTCTTCGACCTCGTCCCATTCCTCGAGCAGGCGCGCCATGCGCTCGTGATAGGCCGCGCCATCGCTGGTCATCGACACCCGCCGCGTGGTGCGGTTGAGCAGTTTGATGCGCAGGTGGGCTTCCAGCGACTGCACCAGCTTGGTCACCGAATTGCGCGGCAGCTGCAGCGAGTCGGCGGCCTTCGCGAAGCTGCCGCTCTCGGCCACGCGTACAAACGCGCGCACCGCGGTGAGGTAATCCATCGAAGCGTCTCCTTAGGGTCCGTGTTGGCGGGCAGTCATCCTCAGATTATCACCCAATTGGGAATAGTGCAGCCTCAAGCCGCTGGTTTATCCATGCTGCGCGATTGCCTACCATGGACTCACTCAACCACCACTACTGAACAGGGAGTCCAACATGAACCAGCAGATCCGCATTACCGAAACCGGCCAGCCTTCCGTCATGCGCCTCGAGGCGGCACCCGCGATCGGCCGTCCCGGACGCGGCGAGGTGCACTTGCGCCATGAAGCGATCGGCGTGAATTTCGTCGACACCTTGTTCCGCTCGGGCGCCTTCAATGTGCCGTTGCCGCTGCCGATGGGTGTGGAAGGCGCCGGCGAGGTCGTCGCCGTCGGCGAGGGAGTGACCAACGTCCAGCCGGGCGACCGCGCTGCCTACTTCTTCTCGTTCGGCGCCTATGCAAACGAGCGCCTGATCGAGGCCCAGCACCTGGTCAAGCTGCCGCGGGACATCGCATCCGACACCGCCGCGGCCACCTTTACCAAGGGCTTGACCGCATGGATGATGCTGTTCGGCGCCCACCGCCTGCAGCCTGGCGAGACGGTGCTGGTGCATGCGGCGGCGGGCGGCGTCGGGTCGATGGTCGCTCGCTGGGCCACATCGCTCGGCGCCACCGTGATCGCCACCGTGGGCGGCAGCGACAAGGCCGCGCTGGTCCGCTCCTGGGGTATCGGGCATGTGCTGGACTCCGGCGATCCGCAACTGGCCGGCAAGGTGCGCGCGCTGAACGGCGGCCGGGGTGTCGACGTCGTGTACGAGCTGGTAGGCAGGACCACCTTCGCCCAGTCGGTGCTGGCGCTGCGTGACGGCGGACACCTGGTTCACGTTGGTAACGCATCGGGCAATCCGTCAGTCGACAAGGCGGCGCTGGCCGCGCGCCGGATCCGCTACGTGCAGCCGAGCACCGGCCAGTACGTGGGCGAACGCCAGGCACTGGAGCTCGCCAGTGCGGCGCTGTTTGCCGCGATGAAGGATGGCGTGTTCGGCGAGGTCGCGCCGGCGCGCTATTGCCTGCAGGATGCCGTGCTGGCTCACGAAGACATCGCCGCACGGCGCCTGCGCGGCGCGGCGATTCTGCTTCCCTGAGTTCCCTGGCCGCCGCAGTGCCGGCGCCAGTATCATGGCAGGCATGCCGGCGGGGGACGGTGACTCTCCTGTCGGTTTCGTTCGTTTTCGTGTCCGGGTTGACTCATGTCCTCCACTTCCGCATTGCAGTTCCGTCCCCTGCGTCCCGATGAATGGGAGGCCTTCCAGGCTCTGCGCCTGCGCTCGATCACCGACATGCCGGAAGCGATCTATCCGACGTACGAGGAAGAAAGTGGCCGCAGCCCCGAACAGGTCCGCGCGCGGATCACGGAGACGGAATACCAGTTTGTCTTCGGCGCCTTCCAGGCCGGCGAGCTGATCGGCATTGCCGGCCTGCGCCGCGAAGCCTTGGCGCAGGTCGCCCACAAGGGCGTTCTGTGGGGCGTTTTCGTGCACCCCGGGCGCCGTGGGGGCGGCATCGCGCGGCGCCTGTTGCAGGCGCTGTTCGACTACGCACGCAAGGCCGGTGTCCGGCAAGTCCACCTCAATGTCAACGTCGATAATCCCCGCGCCGCGGGCCTGTACCGATCGATGGGTTTTGAAACGTATGGCCGCGAGCCGGATGCCATGCGGGTTGGCGACAGGTACTACGACGAAGACCTGATGATGCTGCGCCTGTAGGCTCCAGCCTGGGCGAACGCTTCGCGCACGAGGCGATATCCGAAAGCCACAGGGCGGCGCGGGGATCTGCCGGCACGGTGGGCGAGTGTCGATGAATGGCCGGCCCGGTTTGTAGGATTAGGCAATAACTGCCCATGATCCGGTTACCGTCATCCGAGGGACGCTTCCTATACTTCTCATCACAGCAGCGGCGTATCGGACAAGGTTCTACGCGAGCCACCGGTTCCGCTCCCAACCTGAACCTATTGTTAGAGAGGTGGAAAAATGTTGAAACGCGCACTCGCACTGGTCCTTGGTATCGCCTGCTCCTCGTCCTTCGCTGCGGAAGTGCGTAGCGACTGTGCAAGCGGCGGCAAGGAAGGCGTCGCCCAACTGCATCGCGACTGGCTGTTGATTGGCTGGGAGCGGGACGCCGGCGATCCCGATTTCAATTTCAGGAAGGACCTCGGCAAGTATTATGACTTCGGCAGCAAGGACCTCAACCTGTTCGACGATTTCGATCCTGAACTCAAGGTGCGCCACACGGCGGACGACTACGGCAAGGTCTGGTACGGCCTGGTACCCAAGTTCAAGAGCGTGCACCACAAGATCACCGAACAGCCGGGCGTGACCGCCGCAGGCCCGGGCTACAGCCACTCGGTCATGGAGTTCGTGTTCGAGGTGACGCCGAAGCAGGGCGACCCCATGTACCTGGTCTCGCGCACATCGATCCTCTGGCGCTGCACCGCCGATGGCTGGAAGATTTTCAAGGAACACAATTCGGCGCGGCCGACGGATGCGGCCGCGTACCGGAATGCCAGGTAAGCAAGTCGGCGGCGGACGCCAGGCAGCGCCGCCGCTGTTTCAGCCGGTGTCGGACTGCGGCAGGGCTGATCGGCCCTGATCGGCCCTGATCGGCCACGCAAGCCCTGCACGATGTCTGTTCCGTTCAAGAACCTGCGATCCTGACGATCGCCGGCTTCATGCGTCCACCGGGCCGGTTCACAGGCAATTGAGGGAAGTAAATTATGTCTATCAAATCCGCGCCTGTAAAATCAACAGCTTAGGCATGTTACTGGTTTGTCAATGTATGTCAAATCTCGCTCTGCAGCGAAAGGTGTCTGTCGACGTGATGCCAATGTTTGTCAAACCGCGGTAGGCAGGCGCTTGGGTAATCCCCCCACAAAAGAGCGCGATCAGAAGTAGAATTTTCTACTTAAGACACAGGAAGCTCTACATGAAGACGTCCCGCTACCGACAGCCAGATCATCGCCATCCTCAAGCAAGTAGAAACCGGCAGCCCAGTACCGGAGCTGTGCCGCGAGCACGGCATTAGCAATGCCACGTTTTACAAGTGGCGCTCCAAGTTTGGCGGCATGGACGCCTCGTTGATGGCACGGATGAAG
>NZ_JBAMDH010000030.1:0-81653 GCF_036961685.1 Massilia sp. DD77 | reverse complement strand
CGACCACGGAATATCCGCCGCATTCCCGCCCGCCTTGCCGCACACGATCTGGTACAGGCTGATGCGGTCGTGGGCGAAGGCATAGGCGCAGCCGGCCAGGTAGACGTGCCAGATGCGGAAGCGCCTGGCGTCGGTCAGCTTGCGGATCTGTTCCGCGTTCGTTTCGAAGTTCTCGGTCCAGATGGCGCAGGTGCGCGCGTAGTGGCGGCGCAGGTTTTCCACGTCGCGCACTTCCAGCCCGCCTTCCTGCATCGCCCGGATCACCGTGGCCAGGTGCGCGAGCTCGCCGTGGGGGAACACGTATTCGTCGATGAACTGGCCGCCGCCATACGCCGTGGCGCCGTTGTCGGCATTGGTGGTGGTAATGCCGTGGTTCATGACCACGCCGCCCGGCGCCAGCAAAGCGCGCACGCGCGCGAAATATTCCTGCAGGTGCTGCACGCCCACATGCTCGAACATGCCCACGCTGGTGATGCGGTCGAACTGGCCGCCGACGTCGCGGTAGTCCTGCAGCCGGATCTCGATGCGGTCCTGCAGGCCGGCCTGGCGCACCCGCTCGCGCGCCAGGCGCGCCTGGTTCTCGGACAGGGTAATGCCCACGCAGCGCGCCCCGAAATGGCGCGCCGCGCGCAGCGCCAGGGCGCCCCAGCCGCAGCCGATGTCGAGCAGGGTCTGGCCGGGCTGCACGCCGACCTTGCGCAGGATGTGGTCGATCTTGTTCGCCTGCGCCGTCGCCAGGTCTTCCTCGCCGGTTTCGAAATAGGCGCAGGAATACACCATGTCCGGATCGAGCCAGGCGGCGTAGAACTCGTTCGAGACGTCGTAGTGGTAGCGGATCGCCTCGGCGTCCTTTTCCCTGGTGTGCTGGTCGCCGAGCTTGAAGCCGAGGCGGCCGCGCGGCTTGCCTGGCATGGCGCCGGACGCCGCCAGGGCATTGCCGACGTCGATGATGTCGGCTGCACGGCCCTTCACCTCGATCGCGCCTTCCACGTAGGCGCGTCCGAGCTTGTACAGGGAAGGGGAGGTGAGATAGCGCAGCGCCGACTTGTCGGGAACGCGGATGGTGACGCGCGGGGTCTCGGTGGACAGCTCGATCTGTTCGCCGTTCCAGAGTTCCACGCGCAAGGGAACGGACAGTTTGCCGCGCAGGCCTGCGCTCCAGGCCGAAAGCTTGATCTGGTCGAACACGGTCACCTCCGAAGTGGCGGCCGGCCCTGCCTGCGCCGGCCTACGGTTGCAAGCGCTGGCGTGTCCAGCTGCCGTCCGCCTGCCGCTCGTACACGATGCGGTCATGGAAGCGCGAGCGCCGTCCTTGCCAGAATTCGATGCGTTCGGGGATCAAGCGGAAACCGCCCCAGTTCGCGGGGCGCTGCGGATCCTCGCCTGCCTGCCGTGCCACGGACTCGTAGTTCTCCTCGAGCGCGGCGCGGCTGGCGATCGGGGCGCTTTGGTGCGAAGCGATGGCGGACAGCCGGCTCTTGAGGGGACGGCTGCGGAAGTACCGGTCGCTTTCTTCATCAAGGGTGCGCTCCACTCGTCCTTCGATGCGCACCTGGCGTTCCAGTTCACTCCAAAAGAATAACAAAGCTGCAAACTTATTGTCGCGCAAATCCTGTGCTTTCTTGCTGTCGTAATTGGTGTACCAGGTGAACCCGCGCGCGTCGAACTGCTTCACCAGCACGATACGTGAACTCGGCCGTCCTTCGCTCGATACGGTCGCCAACGACATCGCATTCGGCTCGTTGACTTCGGCCTTGAGCGCCTGTTCGAACCACTGCGTGAACTGCTGCATCGGATCGTCCAGCACGTCGTTTTCATTCAGGCTTGCCTGGCCGTAATCCTTGCGCAGGTCGGCCACCGCCTGGCCGACCGCGGGCGCCTGCGTTCCCGCGGCGGCGTCGATGCCGCGGCGGCGCTGCATGGCCTCGCCCAGGCGCGCCATCTGCTCCGGCGAGAACAGGCGCATGGCCATCGGCGCGATCACGCTTTCCTCGCGTTCCATATGGGACGTGTAGCGCTGCACGAAACGCTGCACCGCGCTCGCCGACAGGGTGGAGGCCTCGCCTTCGGCGATCAGCTTGAGCTGCTCGTGCAGGTCCTGCCAGAGGGCGTCCATGTCCTTGTGGTCCTGCAGGATCACCGGCGCCAGCGCCTGCAGGGTGGCCGCGTCTTCGCCCTGGGCCACGGCGCGCAGCATCGGGATCAGGTCCTGCTCCTCGTCCTCGTGGTGCAGGTGGGCCGCCTTGTCGAAGTACTTCAGCACCGCGCTTGCCGCCTGGCGGGCCTGCTCGTCGGCGCCGTGTTCCGGCAGGTGCGAGAGCATGCGTTCCAGGGTGCCCAGCTGTTTGCGGATACGTCCATGGCAGTGCTTGAGGACGGCGATGGGCTGGCCGAAGTCGGGGGCGGGCTCGTGCAGGAGAGTGCTCATATGGCTTTTTGTTGACACGCGAAAATTATTTGATTGACTGAGAATTATTTTAGTGCAGATACGAAAGTTCCGTCCGTTAAAATGGCGGGATGAATACGATCAACACGCATGAATTCGCGGCAGCACTGGAGGAAGAAGTCGACTTTGCACGCCGCTTCGGGGGCATTGCTCGCCTGTATGGCGAGCGTGCACTGGAACGTTTCCGCACGGCGCACGTTTGCGTCATCGGCGTCGGCGGCGTCGGCTCCTGGATCGTGGAGGCGCTGGCGCGCAGCGCGGTCGGCCACCTGACCCTGATCGACCTCGACAACGTGGCCGAGTCGAACATCAACCGCCAGATCCAGGCGCTGTCCTCGACCGTCGGCCTGCCCAAGATCGAGGCCCTGAAACGCCGTATCGCCGAGATCAATCCTTTCTGCAAGGTGACCCTGGTCGAGGATTTCATCGATCCGGACAACATCGAGAGCATGGTCGCCGGCAAGGGGTTCGACTACGTGGTCGACGCCATCGACAGCGTCAAGCCGAAGGCGGCCCTGATCGCCTGGTGCAGCGCCAACGCCATGCCGCTGGTGGTGATCGGCGGCGCCGGCGGCCAGCTCGATCCGACCAAGGTCGAGATCCGCGACCTGGCGCGTACCGAGCAGGAGCCGCTGCTCAAGAAGGTGCGCAAGATCCTGCGCGCGCAGTACGGTTTCGCGCGTGGCGAAAAGAACAAGTACCACATCGACGCCGTGTTCTCGATGGAGCCGCTGCGCTATCCGGAAGCGGAGGACGCCTGCGCCATCGATCCGAACAGCATCACGGGCCTGAACTGCGCCGGCTTCGGCTCCAGCATGGTGGTCACCGCCACCTTCGGCATGGTGGCGGCCGGCCACCTGCTGCGCAAGCTGGCCGACAGCGCGAATGCCCAGGCGCAAACCGGTGCCAAAGCTGTTGCAGTGCAAACTGTGCAAGCCGAGGAGGCCTTGCTATCATAGGATCAAGGGCGCCTCCAGAACCGCCGCGCGCGACGGTTCTGGAGGCGCCCATATTGAATCCTTTTGATGGAAGAGCCCATGATTCGTCGATCCGCCTTCATCGCGCTGCTGCTCGCCGCCGCCAGCGTCCATGCGCAACAGAGCGCGCCGCAGCAGCAGGAGGCCGGCAAGCCGGCCACCCAGCCGCCGCCGGAACAGCAGCAGCCGGCAACCCCGCCAGTCACACCCCCTACCCCGGCAACCGAGGCGCAGCCCACCCAGCCGGTCCAAGCTGAAACCCCCGCCGCCCCCGTCGCACCCGCGCCGCAGGTCGAGATCGTCGACCGCGTGGTCGGCAAGGGCAAGGAAGCCACCCTCGGCAGCAATGTCGCCGTCAACTACACCGGCTGGCTGCACAAGCCGCTGGCCCCCAAGCAGCGCGGCCGCAAGTTCGACTCCTCGCTCGACGCCGGCCGCACGCCGATCGAATTCCAGCTGGGCGCGGGCCGTGTCATCAAGGGCTGGGAGCAGGGCGTGGCCGGCATGAAGGTGGGCGGCAAGCGCACCCTGATCATCCCCAGCGCCCTGGCCTACGGCAAGCGCGGCGCCGGCGGCGTGATTCCGCCCGACGCCGACCTGATCTTCGATGTGGAACTGATGGATGTAAAGTAAGGTTTACTGAACTCGACAACCGGAGGGCTGGCAGGATGAGAATCGCGAACGATGTCACTGAGCTGATCGGCAACACCCCGTTGGTACGTATCCGCAAGCTGGCCGCCGGCAGCGGCGCCGAGATCGTCGGCAAGCTCGAGTTCCATAACCCCGCGCATAGCGTCAAGGACCGCATCGGCCTGGCCATGATCGAGGCGGCCGAGGCGGCGGGGCTGATCGGCCCCGACACCACCATCGTCGAACCCACCAGCGGCAACACCGGCATCGCGCTCGCGATGGTGTGCGCCGCGCGCGGCTACCGCTGCAAGCTGGTGATGCCCGAGACCATGAGCAACGAGCGCCGCATGCTGCTGCGCGCCTACGGCGCCGAGCTGGTGCTCACGCCCGGCAGCGAAGGCATGCTGGGCGCGATCCGCCGCGCCGAGGAACTGGTGGCGGCCGACCCGCGCAACTTCATGCCCCAGCAGTTCAACAATCCCGCCAACCCCGAGGTGCACCGCCGCACCACCGCCGAGGAAATCTGGCGCGACACCGACGGCAAGGTCGACATCCTGGTCGCGGGCGTGGGCACGGGCGGCACGATCACCGGCGTGAGCGAGGTGATCAGGGCGCGCAAGCCCGGCTTCCGGGCCATCGCCGTGGAGCCGGAAGCTTCGCCCATGCTGTCCAAAGGCACCAAGGGGCCGCACCCGATCCAGGGCATCGGCGCGGGCTTCGTGCCGCAGGTGCTCGATACCGGAGCCTATGATGAAGTGATCACCGTGAAGAACGACGACGCCTTCGAGACGGCGCGCGCGGCGGCCAGGGAAGAAGGGCTGCTGGTCGGGATTTCGTCGGGGGCGGCGCTGTGGGCGGCGATCCAGGTGGCTAGACGGCCGGAGAACGCGGGGAAGCTGATCGTGACGATCATTCCCTCGTTTGGGGAGCGGTATTTGAGTACGGCCTTGTACGCGAATCTGGCGGGATAGGCGCTGCGGTTTTTCACGCGAACTTGGCGGAGTTAGTGCCGGTGGCACTAACTCCGCCAAGTTCGCCGCACACCGCTAGCGCCTCAATGCGCATGCTCCCTCAACGCACAATGATGATGCGTCGTCCCTTCCTCCACCTGCAAGGTGCAGTGGTGAATCCCGAAATCCTCCCGCAGGTGCGCCACGATGTCGTCGAGCACCCGGTCCCCCGGATACCCGCCCGGCATCACCACATGCGCAGTCAGCGCCGTTTCGGTGGTGCTCATGGCCCAGATGTGCAGGTCGTGCACCTCGCTCACCCCCGGCCACTTGGCCAGGAAGCCTTTCACCTTGGCCGCATCCACCGAAGGCGGCACCGCGGCCATCGACAGCTGCACCGATTCGCGCAGCAGCGACCAGGTGCCGGCCACGATCACCACCACGATGACCAGGCTCACCGCCGGGTCGATCCAGCTCCAGCCGGTGGCCATGATCACCAGGCCCGACACCACCACGCCCAGTGACAGCGCGGCGTCGGCCGCCATGTGCAGGTAGGCGCCGCGCACGTTCAGGTCGTCCTTGGCGCCCTTCATGAACAGCCAGGCCGAGAAACCGTTGATCGCCACCCCGATCGCCGCGATGACCGACACCGTCGCGCCGGCCACCGGCGCCGGTTCGGCGAAGCGCTGCACCGCTTCCCAGGCGATGGCGCCGCAAGCCACCAGCAGCAGCACGGCATTGGCCAGCGCCGCCAGGATGCTCGAGCCGCGCAGGCCATAGGTGTAGCGCCCGTGCGGCTTGCTCTTGGTAAGCAAGGCCGCGCCCCAGGCCAGCAGCAGGCCGAGCACGTCCGACAGGTTGTGGCCGGCGTCGGCCATCAGCGCCGTCGAGTGGGCGATGAAGCCGTAGGTGAACTCGATCGCCACGAACAGGGTGTTGACCGCGATCGCCAGGGCGAAGGCGCGGCCATTGCCGCTGGGGTCGGGCAGGTGATGGTGATGGTGGCCGAACCCGTGTCCGTGGTGATCGTGGCTGTGGTCGCGATCGTGGCTGTGTTCGTGATCGTGGTGATGGTCGTGCTTCATGGGTCCATTCCATTGGCAGGCTCGGCGATGTGCTCGAACATGTTGGTGAGCAGGCTGCTGATGTGGGCATCGGCGGCCGAATAGAACACCTGCTTGCCCTGGCGCTCGGCCTTGAGGACGCGGGCGGCGCGCAGCAGGCGCAGGTGGTGGCTGACCAGGGAGCTGGACAGCGCAAGCAGGCCGGCGATGTCGCCCACCGCGGTCGGCCGGGCCAGGCAGGCCAGCACGATGCGCAGGCGGGTGGGGTCACCCAGCAGGTGGAAGAGGTCGGCCAGCTGGTCGATGGCTTCCGGCGGCGGGGCCTCCGCAAGGAGGGCGTGGTCGTGATGTGTGGTCATGCAGGGTCGTCGCATTCAACATGTGAAGAATTGTTCATATGTTAGATGAAGCGCGGGAAGGCGGCAAGCGTGTTCTGCATGTGCTTGGTTTTCATTGGCGGCGGACCGATAATGAGCATCATTTCTTGCTGGAAGAGTGCGATGAACACGTCGTTTCGAACTGCCGCACCGAAGGTCCTGGCGCTTGCGCTGGAAGATGCGCGCGCCCGCACGCTGGCGCTGTTCGACCGGTTCGCCGAAGCCGGCATGGACGATCCGGCGAACCTTCCCCTGCTGGCCATCGTCAATCCGCCGCTGTGGGAGCTGGGGCACATCGCCTGGTTCGCCGAGTGGTACATCCTGCGCGGCGCGCGCTCGAGCGCTCCAGGTTCCGCCCCGCGGCCTTCGCTGCTTGCCGGCGGTGACGCCTGGTTCGACTCCAACAGCATCGCCCACGACACGCGCTGGTCGCTCGGCCTGCCGCCGGCGGACGAGATCAAGGCCTACGGCCGCGCCGTGCTCGACGGCGTGCTGGCAAGCCTGGCCAGGGAAGAGGACGAGGACGCCACGCTGTATTTCTACCGGCTGGCCCTGGCCCACGAAGACATGCACGGCGAAGCCTACGCCTACACTCTGCAGACCCTGGGCCTGTCCTGGCCCAGGCAGCTCGGCATGGCGGGCGCGCCGCCGACCACGGCGGGCGAACTGCACCTCGCCGGCGGCGCGGTCGAGCTGGGCAGCCGGGCCGGCGCCGGCTTCGTCTTCGACAACGAGAAGTGGGCGCATACCGTGGAGCTGGCGCCCTTCGCCATCGATGCCGGACTGGTGAGCAACGCCGAGTACGCCCGCTTCGTCGCCGCCGACGGCTACCGTGATGCACGTCTCTGGACCGAGGCCGGCCGGACGTGGCTGGCGCAACAGGGCGCGCAGGCGCCGCGCGGCTGGCGGCGCGAAGGAGAGGACTGGTACGTCCCGCGTTTCGGCCAGCCCGTGCCGCTGGCGCCCGGCGAAGCGGTGCGCCATGTCAGCCTGCACGAGGCGCAAGCGTATTGCGCCTGGGCCGGACGCCGCCTGCCGAGCGAAGCGGAGTGGGTGCATGCGGCCGCGCATCCCGGCTTTTGCTGGGGCGGATTGTGGGAGTGGACCGCGTCGCCCTTTGCCGCCTACCCGGGCTTCGCCGCAGACGCCTATCGCGAGTATTCGGAACCCTATCTCGGCACCCACCAGGCGTTGCGCGGCGCCTCCTTCGCCACCCCGGAGCGCCTGCGCTCGACCGCTTTCCGAAATTTCTATGCGCCCGGGCGCAGCGACATGTTCGTGGGCTTTCGGACCTGCCGCTGAGCGCCGTCGCGGGCGTGGCTGGCGATGAGCGGATCAAGCCTTCGATGCCGGTGCGACGGTCTCGGGACTAACGGCCAGTTTCAAGTTGGACAGGCGGTTCGAGTTGGACAGGCCTAATGCAGGCAAATGAAATCGTTCCCCACCCGGTGCCGCCAGGTATGGATCAGGTCGCGATAGGCTTCGCCCACCGGCCGCACGTTGCGCTCCAGGTCGCACAGGCCATACTGGTTGACGTTGCCGGCGTCCAGCGTGAGCGCGCTGTCCCAGTCGACCTGGTCCACCAGGCTGTACCAGGTGAAACCGAGGATGGGCACGCCGTCGGTCTTCAGGCGGATCAGGTTCGACCACTGCTTCGCGAGCCAGGCGCTGGCATCCTTCTCGCCGTTGCCGGCGTCGCGGTTGTTGGTCTCGGTGTGCATGACCGGAATGCGGTAGCGGTGGTAGTACTGCTGGGTGATCACGTAGTAGCCGAACATCTCGCAGGCGTGGGTCTTGCCGTCCGGGTAGATCAGGTGCTCGTTGGTGGCGTAGTAGTCGTTCCCCATGATGCACACCGGCTTGACGCTGCGGTTGAGGAAGAAGTGGTAGTCGGCGCGCGTCATGCCGTGGTCGAACAGGTATTCGTACATCCGGCCGCTCACGTCGTGGCCGTAGGTCAGGTCCAGGGCCAGGAAGCGCAGCTCGTTCATGTGCCGCGCCACCTCCATGGCTTCGGGGCCGCTGGGATGGAAGTATTCGGACGATTCGCTCTGTACGAACTTGGCGTTCGGCTGGACCCGCATGATCGCTTCCGTCGCCAGGATGTTGGCCCTGGCCAGGTTCCGGATGGCCGTGACGAAGGCGCGGTCCGAGGACAGGCGCTCGTTCCACAGGCCGTCGTGGGCCGAGAACTTGGCGGTGATGTAGATCTCGTTGATCGGCGTGTACAGTTCCACCCAGGGATAGCGCCGCGCGAAGGCGTCGGCGTACTCGGCGAAGAAGGGTGCGAACTCGGGATTTTGAAAATCGCCCAGCCAGTCGGGCAGGCCGAAGTGGCAGAGGTCGACGATGGGCTTGATGCCGCGCTCGCGGATCTCGGCGAACACCTCGTCGGTGAAGCTCCAGTCGTAGCAGCCCGGTCCCTGGTGCACCCGGTAGTAGGGCGGGCCGTAGCGCAGCGCGTCGATGCCGAGCGCGCTGACCAGGCGCATGTCTTCCTTCCAGTGCCGGTAGTGGCCGGTCTTTTCCATCTCATCGATACGCCGGGAGGCGCCGTCGCGCCCGGCGACGACCGGATAGCTGCCTTCGATCCCGGTCGCAAACAAGAACCTGTGCATGGCGTGCCCCCTTGTCACCGGTGGACTCGTCCATCACCGGTGATTTCATCATCCTGCCAAATCCGGGGCCGTGCAAGCTTTTAGCGAAGGCATTTGTAATCCTTTGTAAGCCTTAGGCGTCTGCGCAACGGTCCGCGTTCGCCCGGCTTTTGCGCACGCCGTGACCGCTACTTCCCTTTCAGCTGGCCGTCGTCGTCGCGGACCTCCGGCGCACCGAGCGCCAAGGGCTGCAGCTGCGGCAGGATCTTCTTGCGGTCGCCGACGGCGACCACGATCATCTTCTCGGGCGCGAGGTGCTTGCGCGCGGCTTCCTGCACCTGCGCCGCGTCGACCTGGGCGAAGCGGCGCGGCAGGCCGGCGTACCAGTCGGCCGGCAGGCCGTAGACGAACAGCTCGGCCAGGCTGGCGCCGACCTCGCCGCCGGTCTCGAACTGGCCCGGCAGCGACAGCAGCTGGGCGTCGCGCGCCGCCGCCAGCTCGTCCGCGGGCAGGGGGTGGTCGCGCATGGCGTTCACCTCGCGCAGGATCTCGCGCACGGAGGCGCCGGTGGCGTCGCGCTCGAAGCTGCCGGCGATGACGAAGGGGCCGGGGGTGCGGTCGTAGCGGAAGCCCGAGTAGACGCCATAGGTATAGCCCTTGGTCTCGCGCAGGCTGTTGTTGAGCCGGCTCGAGAACATGCCGCCCAGGGCGCCGTTCATGACCTGCAGCGCGGCGTAGTCCGGGGTGTCGCGCGCCACGCCGATGGCGGTCACGCGCAGCGCGGTCTGGCCGGCCCCGGGCTGGTCGACCAGCACCACGCGCGCGCCCGTGGTGGCGGGCGCGCCCACGCCGGCCGGCGGCGCGGCCTGGCCTTGCCAGGCGCCGAAGCGCGCCTCGGCCAGTGCCCGCAGCTCGCCCAGGGAGAGCTGGCCGCTCACCACCAGCGCCGCATTCGCCGGCACGTAGTGGCGGCGCCAGAACTCCTGGATGTCGTCGCGCGTGGTGGCGCGGATCGCCGCCTCGGTGCCGAGCTGGCCGTAGCCCTTCGGATGGCGCGCGCCGTAGAGCGCGCCGGCGGCGGCCACCGCGGCCACCGCATCCGGCTCCTCGCGCTGCTGGATGAGTTCACCCAGCCGGTCGGCGCGCTGGCGCTCGACCTCGGCGTTGGGGAAGGCGGGGCGCTGCACCACGTCGGCCATGATCTCGAGCGCCTGGGCGAAGGTCGAGCGCAGCGCGAGCAGCGAGACGAAGGTGGCGTCGGCGCTGGTGGCGCTGTCCATGAAGGCGCCCAGCTGGGCCAGCTCGTCCGCGACCTGCGGCGCACTGCGGGTAGCCGTGCCTTCCTCCAGCATCTGGGCGGTGAAGCCGGCCAGGCCCGGCAGGCGGGCCGGATTGGCGGCGCTGCCGCTGCGCAGCACCAGCTGGGCCGAGACCAGGGGCAGGGCCGGGTTGTGGTGGTGGATCACGGTCAGGCCGTTGGCCAGCTTGAAGGACTCTCCCTTGGGCAGGGTGAAGCTGGGCGGCGGGCCCGCCTTGGGCGGCTTGGCGCGCCAGGGTTCTGCGCCGTTGATGTTCGCATGCGCGGCCGCTTTCGCAGCGGGGGCGGCTTTCTTCTTCGGCGGGCGCGGATCGTGGATCACCGGCTGGCCGGGAACGCCGGTCACTACCGCGCGCGCATCCTGCCCGAGCCAGGTCCGCACCGCATCGCGTACGGCCGCCGCATCCACCCGGCGCAGGCGTTCCAGGTCCTTCGGCAGGTAGCCCGGGTCGCCGGTGTACTGGTTGTAGTGGTTGAGCTGGTCGGCCAGGCCGTCGCCGCCCAGCTTCTCGATCGAGGACAGCAGGGCGGTCTCCAGGCTGTTGCGGGCGCGCTCGACCTCGCGGTCGGAAGGGCCGACCTCGCGCAGCTGGGCCAGTTCGGCGTCGATCGCGGCTTCCAGTTCGCGCGCCGTGTGGCCGGCGCGGGCGGTGACGTCGATCACGAAGGTCGAGGTGAGCCCGTAGGAGTTCTGGGCCGCATCCACGTCCTGGGCGATCTGGCGCTCGTAGACCAGCGACTTGTACAGGCGGCTCGACTTGCCGCCGCCGAGAATGGTGGCGGCGACGGCCAGCTCGATGTCGCCCGGCTGGTAGGCCGGCGGCGTGAGCCAGCCCATGAACACCCGCGGCAGCTCGACGCGGTCGGGCACGGTGACCCGGCGCTCGCTGGTGATGGGCGGCGTGACGACGCTCGGGCGCGCCACCGGCGGGCCGCGGCGCAGGCTGCCGAAGTAGCGCTCGACCAGGGCGCGGGTCTTGGCCTTGTCGATGTCGCCGGCGATCACCAGGCTGGCGTTGTTGGGACCGTAGTAGCGGGCGAAGAACTGGCGCACGTCGTCCAGGCGCGCGCCCTGGATGTCGGCATGCGAGCCGATCACCGAGGCGTAGTAGGGATGGCCCTTGGGGAAGAGGGTATGCGACAGCGCTTCCTCGACGATCCCGTAGGGTTCGCTCTCGACGCTCTCGCGGCGCTCGTTGCGCACCACGTCCTGCTGGTTGCTCAGGGCTTTCTGGTCGAGCACGTCCAGCAGGTAGCCCATGCGGTCGGCGTGCACCCATAGCGCCAGCTCGAGCTGGTTGGACGGCACGGTGTCGTAGTAGTTGGTGCGGTCCAGGTCGGTGCTGCCGTTGCTGTCGGTGGCGCCGGCGCCTTCCAGCAGGCGGTCTGCCAGGCCGCGCGGGATGTGGCGGGTGGCGGCGAACATCATGTGCTCGAACAGGTGGGCGAAACCGGTCAGGCCGGGGGCCTCGTTGGCCGGACCCACGTGGTACCAGAGGTTGACGGCGACGATGGGCAGGCGGCGGTCTTCGACCAGGATCACCTGCAAGCCATTGGGGAGTACGTATTTATCGAATGCGACCACGGGTAAAGGGGCTGGGGGTTGGGCCAAAACGGGGGCGGGGCGGAAGCTTAGCAGCAATACGGCCAGGATGACGAGCGCTTTCATGCGGCTCTCCATGCGGCGCGGGGGCGCCATCATAATTGAAAAAGACGCGACCGCATCGTCGTCCCCGCGGAGGCGGGGATCCAAGTTTGCATGCACGGTGGCCAATGTCGACTTGATCGGCTGCGGAACGAACTCGGGTCCCCGCCTTCGCGGGGATGACGGTGGTGTGAAGCCGGTGGTGCAAGCTTAATGGCATTCCCCCCTCCCACGATCCATCACCGCCCCCGCCGGCACCTTCTCCGGCGCGGCCGGCAGGAATTGCCACTCATAGGCCCCCTCAAACAGCCGCAGGCGCAGCACGCCGTCGAAACTGGCCTCGCGCACCTCGCTGTTGGGCGTGAACTGGAGGAAGGGCGTGGCGTAGGCGCCCCCTGTGCCCACCACGAACTGGCGCAGGCCGCGCGCCCGGTCCAGCCGGCCGTCGGCATCCTGGGGCGCGAAGCGTTCGTAGTCGTGGTCGTGGCCGGACAGGACCAGTTCGGCCCCGGCCCCGTACAGGATGCTCCATGCATCCCGCATGCGCCCCGGCCCGAGGTGCCCGCCCGAGGTGTACAGCGGATGGTGCCAGAAGGCCAGGGTGCAAGGCGAGGGCGCGCGCGCCAGCTCGGCGCGCAGCCAGTCGAGCTGGGCGGCGTGCCTGGCGCCGGCCAGGTTGCTGTCGAGCGAGATCACCAGCCAGCTGCCCAGCCGCACGCTGTAGTAGCCGCGTCCGGCGCGGGCGCCGAAATAGGCGAAATAGGGCGCCGCGTCCCTGGTTTGGTATTCGTGGTTGCCGGGCGTGGGCCAGGTGCGCTCGCGGAAGCGTCCCCAGGTGGGCGCGTAGCAATCGGCGAATTCGCGCGCCGCCCCGCGCGGGTAGGTGTGGTCGCCCAGGGTCAGGACGGAGGCGTCGGGATCGGCGGCCAGCAAGCCTTCCACCAGCCTGCCGGTGGCGGCCGCGCCCGACCATCGCGGGTCGGGGTGGACGCAGCGGGCGATGTCGCCCGCGGTGTAGACGGTATGGACTGGTCCGGACGGAGCGGAAGCGGAAGCGGAAGCGGCATGGCCCGCCACCGGCGCCAGGGCGGCCAGCGGCAGGGTCATGGCGATGAGCCCATGGCGTGGCCTGCCAGGCATCCGGTGCGCGCGGCTTATTCGATGAAGCGCAGCAGCCCCCGCAGTGCGTGCGCCACGGTCTGCTCGCGCACCGACTGGCGGTCGCCCGAGAACACCAGGCGCTCGGTATAGGTGCTGTCGCCGCGCGACCAGCCGAAGCAGACCGTGCCGACCGGCTTGCCCGGCACCGCACCCGTGGGACCGGCGATGCCGGTGGTCGACACGGCGACGTCGGCGTTGCTGTTGGCCAGGGCCCCTTCCGCCATCTTGCCCGCGACTTCTTCGCTGACCGAGCCGAACTGGGCGATCATGGCCGCCGGCACGTCCAGCAATTCGGTCTTGGACGCATTGGAATAGGTCACGAAGCCGCACTCGAACCAGCCGGTCGAGCCGGCCACTTCGGTGATGGCTTGCGAGACGCCGCCGCCGGTGCACGACTCGGCGGTGACCAGCAGCAGCCGCTTGGCCTCCAGGGCCCGCCCTACCTGGGTAGCAAGATCGATGAGTTCGTTCGTCACGTCTGTCTCCTTTCGTTGCTTTGCGGGGCGGGCGGCGGGCCGCAGTGGAACCCCGGGGACGGCGGACGGGGTCGTCCGCGTCCGGTCCATTCTAGCGCGCTGAGGACCGTCATGGCATGGCAAATCCGGCAAAATTTGCTGTCCAAACATCGGACGACCGTTTACAGTGCAAGCGCCCCCACGGGAACAAAAATGTTCCGTGCGACATGATGCACGGGCGTACTGCTATGCTGGTTGCCCGACGGGCGCCGCTGCCGGCGCCCCGCCGGCGTCCCCTTTCCCCGTTTTTGTAGGACCTGAGCATGCCGCACGTACCGATCGCGCGAAGCCAAGCAGGGCCGCCAAGGCCGTGAGCACGCCTGCCGCAGTCCCTTCGCCATCAGCCTGCGCGCCGGCTGCCGGGCCTCGCCGCGTATTGACGCCGGCAAGGATGCCGGGCCGCAGGCGCGGACCCGTCCAGGAGGAAGCATGAGCCGCCAGCGCTCGATCCGCAGGAAGCTGGCCCAGGCGGTGATGGCGACGACCTTCGTCGCGCTGCTGGTCTCGATCGCGATCGTGGTCGGCTACGACCTGCGCAGCTACCACCGCGCGCTGGTGAACGACCTGACCACCCAGGCCGAACTGGTCGGCCACATGACCTCGGCCGCGCTGACCTTCGACGACCCGCGCCTGGCCAACGAGAACCTGGCCCTGCTGCGCACCCGCCCGCTGGTGCGCGCGGCCGCCATCTACGACGCGGGCGGCGAGCTGTTTGCCTCCTACGCGGCGGCCGGCGAGGGCCGCCCGGTGTCCCAGCGCCTGGATGCGGCCGCCCTCCAGGCCGGCGAGGACGAGCTGGTCGTCCAGCAGCGCATCGTCGAGAACGGCGACATGCTCGGCACCGTGGTGGTGCGCGCCGCCAGCGGGCAGGTGCAGCGCTTCATCGACTACCTGGCGATCGGCATCGGGGTCACCCTGCTGGCCATGGGCGCGGCCTGGCTGCTGATGTGGCGCCTGGGACGGCGCCTGACCGCGCCCCTGACGGCAATCACCGCGATCGCGCGCGAGGTGGTGGCCACGCGCGACTATTCGCGCCGGGCGGCGCGCACCAGCGACGACGAGGCCGGCGAGCTGGCCGACTCCTTCAACGCCATGCTGACCGAGATCGAGCAGCGCACCCGCGAGCTGGAAAATTCCAACAGCGCCATCGTGCGCGAGGCCCAGGAACGTACCCGCGCCCAGCAGGAAGTGATGCGCCTGAACGAGCAGCTCGAGCGGCACGTCGACGAGCGCACCATGCAGCTGGCGCTGGCCAACGCCGAACTGGCCAACGCCATCGAAGAGGCGCGCAACGCCAACCAGGCCAAGTCGGCCTTCCTCTCGTCCATGAGCCACGAGCTGCGCACCCCGCTCAACGCCATCCTCGGCTTCGCCCAGATCCTGACCTCGAACACCCTGCCATCCACCCTGGAACAAAAGAAGGAATTCGCCAACCACATCCTCAAGTCGGGCCGCCACCTGCTCACCCTGATCAACGAGATCCTCGACCTGGCCAAGGTGGAGTCGGGCACGGTGACCCTGTCGATGGAGCCGGTGGCGCTGAGCGACACCCTGCTCGAGTGCCGCACCATGGTCGAACCGATCGCCGCCAGCCGCGGGGTCAAGGTGCTGTTCCCCGACGTGGCGGGCGCCGTGGTGCTGGCCGACCGCACCCGCCTCAAGCAGGTGATGCTGAATCTCCTGTCGAACGCGGTGAAGTACAACCGCGAGTCGGGCGCGGTGGTGGTGAGCTGCGAGCAGAGCGCGCCGGCGCGCCTGCGCCTGTCGGTGCAGGACACCGGCCAGGGCCTGGGGCCGGAGCAGGTGGCAAGCCTGTTCCAGCCCTTCAACCGCCTGGGCCAGGAAGGCGGGGCCCAGGAAGGCACCGGCATCGGCCTGGTCGTGACCAAGCGACTGGTCGAGCTGATGGGCGGCGAGATCGGCGTCACCAGCAGCCCCGGCGTGGGCAGCGTGTTCTGGATCGAGCTGGCCGCCACCTCTCCGCTGGCTTCGGCCCTGCCCGAAGGCGGTCCGGAAGAGCATGCGGCGGCGGCCCCCGCTCCGCTCGAGGGCGAGCCGCACCTGCTGCTCTACGTCGAGGACAATCCGGCCAACCTGCGCCTGGTGGAAGAGATCGTGCGCTTCCGTCCCGACCTGCGCCTGCTGTCCGCGCCCGACGGCCACATCGGCCTGCAGCTGGCGCGTGCGCACCGGCCCGAATTGATCCTGATGGACCTGAACCTGCCGGGCATGAGCGGCATCGAAGTGCTGCGCCAGCTGCGCACCGACCCCGAAACCGCCGCCATCCCCGTGATCGCCCTGACCGCCAACGCCATGGCGCGCGATATCGAGCGCGGGCGGGCCGCGGGCTTCCACCGCTATCTCACCAAACCGATCGACATCGACAAGTTCACTGAAGCGATTGACAGTACGCTGGCCCATCTGCAAGGACGCGGAGGCATGCCGGCTGCCGAAAGGAAGGCTGATTGATGATTTCCCTGTCCGACATCCGGCGCGCGCGCATCCTCGTCGTCGACGACGAGCCTGTGAACGTGCAGCTGCTCGAGTACCTGCTCAAGACCACCGGCTACGAGAACGTGTTCAGCACCAACGACCCGCGCCAGGTGGTGTCGCTGCACCTGAAGCACCGCTTCGACCTGATCATCCTCGACCTGCACATGCCCGGCATGGACGGCTTCGACGTGATGGAGGCGCTCAAGCCGCTCGAGAGCGACTCGTGGCTGCCGGTGCTGGTGGTGACGGCCGAGCCGGACAAGAAGCTGGCGGCGCTCGAGGCGGGGGCGCGCGACTTCATCGGCAAGCCCTTCGACACGGTCGAAGTGATGACCCGCATCCGCAACCTGCTCGAGGTGCGCCTGCTGCACCGCGAGTCGCTCGACTACGGCGCCCAGCTCGAACGCGAGGTGCGCGAGCGCACCGCCGAGCTGGCGCGCTTCCGCGGTGCGATGGACGCGACCCCGGACGCGATCTTCCTGATCGACACGGCCGGCATGGCGATGGTGGACGTGTCGGACGGCGCTTGCCGCATGCTGGGCTTCTCGCGCGACGCCCTGATGCGCATCGAGCCGGTGGCCCTGGGCCTGGCCTCGCGCGCGCAGCTCGAACGCCTGATGGGACACGCCGAAGCAAAGAAGGACGAACCGCGCGAAGACATTGTCGAGACCGAGCTGCTGCGCGCGGGTGGAGAAGGCTCGGTGCCGGTCGAGATCAGCTGGAAGCTGCAGGACCTGGGTAGCAGCAGCATCCTGATCGCCGTGGTGCGCGACATCAGCGAGCGCCTTCACGCGGCCGAGCGCCTGCGCCACGCGGCCAGCTACGACGCCCTGACCGGCCTGCCCAACCGCACCCTGTTCTTCGAAAACCTGGATGCGGCGATCGAGCTGGCCAAGGACAAGCGCTGGCGCGTGGCGGTACTGTGCATTACGCTCGACCGCTTCAAGGTGATCAACGATTCGCTCGGCACCATGCTGGGCGACGAGCTGCTGCGCCAGTTCAGCACCCGCCTGGTGCGCAGCGTCAAGATGCGCGAGCTGGTCGGGCGCCTGGGCGGCGACGAGTTCGCGCTGATCCTGACCATGCAGCGCGACCAGCAGGAAGCCGTGAACGTGGCCAACGACATCCGCGAGACCCTGCGTGCGCCCTTCGACCTGCACGGCCAGCGGGCCGCGCTCACGGCCAGCATCGGCATCGCCATGTACCCGGACGACACCACCGATCCGGGCGCCCTGGTCAAGTACGCCGACGCCGCCATGGTGCGCGCCAAGGAGGCGGGACGCGACGGCTACCGCTTCTTCACGTCCGGGATGAACGTGCAGGTTCTGGCGCGCCTGGACCTGGAGCTGGCGCTGCGCGGCGCGCTGGAGGGCGGCCAGTTCGTGCTGCACTACCAGCCCAAGCTGGAACTCAACACCGGACGCATCTCTGGCGTGGAGGCGCTGCTGCGCTGGCACCGGCCGGGCTACGGCCTGGTGTATCCGGCCGAGTTCGTGCCGGTGATGGAAGAGACCGGGCTGGTGGTGCGGGTCGGGGAATGGATCATCGACGAGGCCTGCCGCCAGATGGCGGCCTGGAATGCGGCCGGGGTGCGCGACGTGCGGGTGGCGGTGAATGTGTCGAGCCGCCAGTTCACCGAAGGCGACCTGGAAGCGGTGATCCGCGACGCGCTGGCGCGCCATGGGGTCGAAGCCGGCCAGCTCGAGCTGGAGCTGACCGAGAGCGCGCTGATGGTCAACGCCGAGCACACCACCGAGGTGCTGCACCGCCTCAAGCAGCACGGCATCCGGGTCGCGATCGACGACTTCGGCACCGGCTATTCGAGCCTGGCCTACCTCAAGCGCTTCCCGATCGACAAGCTCAAGATCGACATCGCGTTTGTCCGCGACATCATCAACAACCCGGACGACGCGGCGATCGCGCTGGCCATCATCAGCATGGCGCACAGCCTGCACATGCAGGTGATCGCCGAGGGCGTGGAATCGCGCGCCCAGATGGCCTATTTGCGGCGCCACCACTGCGACGAGATCCAGGGATTCCATTTCTCGCGCGCGCTGCCGGCCGATGAGCTGGGCCAGCTGGTGCTGGACAACCGCGCGCAGCCGGACAAGATGCCGAACACCGACGACAAAGTCCAGAGCCTGCTGGTGGTGGACGACGACGTCAACGTGCTGACCGCGCTGCACCGCCTGTTCCGGCGCGACGGCTACCGCGTGCTGACCGCCGCCACGCCGGCGGAGGGCTTCGAGCTGCTGGCGCTGTACCGGGTGCAGGTGATCCTGTGCGACCAGCGCATGCCGGCCATGAGCGGGACCGAGTTCCTCAGCAAGGTCAAGGAGATGTATCCGGAGACGATCCGCATCATCCTGTCCGGCTACACGGGCGTGGAAACGGTGCTCGATTCGATCAACCGCGGAGCGATCTACCGCTTCTATACCAAGCCGTGGAACGATGCGGAACTGAGGGACAATGTACGGCATGCGTTCCGCCATTACTGGATGACGTATGGGCCGTTCGATGACCGGAAGGTGCCGCGGGAGGGGAATGAGTCCTGAGTTGGCTTTTGATCCGTCATCCCCGCGAAGGCGGGGACCCAAGTTCCCGTGCGTAGCCGATAGCGCTGCACATGGCCCCTCAAGCAAACTTGGGCCCCCGCCTTCGCGGGGGTGACGTAGTGGGGTAGCGGGCCGAATTAGGTTGTGGCGAAGTGATCCCACCCCTTCAAGCCCAGATCGAGCGGCGTGCCATCCGCATCCACCAGCCGCAGCCCCGGCTCCGCCTCGATCCTCCCGACGCGCGTCACCGCCGTCCCGCTCTCCCTCCCCGCCGCCAGCACCGCCTCGCGATGGGAAACCGGCGCCGTGAAACACAACTCGTAATCATCCCCGCCCGCCGCCGTGAAGCGCCGCCGCAGTGCGAGCGGCTGGCGCGCCAGCACCGGTCCCGCCGGCAAGGCATCCACATCCAGCGTCGCGCCGACCTGCGAGGCCGCCAGGATATGCCCCAGGTCTCCCACCAGCCCGTCCGAGATGTCGAGCGCGGCATGGGCGACCGGCGCCGCCGCCAGCGCCAGCCCCAGCGCTACGCGCGGAGCAGGCATGTGCATCCGCAGCGCCGCCTGCTCGTGCGCCGCCGGATCGAGCTCGGCTTCCTTCCAGTAGCCCGCCAGCGCCAGGCGCGCATCGCCCAGGGTCCCGGAAATCCAGATATCGTCCCCGGGCCGCGCCGCATCGCGCCGCAGCGCATGGCCGGGTGACAGCTCGCCGAACACGGTGATGCAGATGTTGAGCGGCCCCTTGGTCGTGTCCCCGCCGACCAGTTCGCACTCAAAAGCGTCGGCCAGCGCGAACAGCCCGGACGAGAACCCTTCCAGCCAGGCCGGATCCGCTTTCGGCAGCGCCAGCGCCAGGGTAAAGGCGAGTGGCCGCGCGCCCATCGCCGCCAGGTCGGACAGGTTCACGGCCAGGCTTTTATGGCCGAGCATGCGTGGATCGGCCCCGGCGAAGAAATGGCGGTCTTCCACCAGCATGTCGGACGAGATCGCGATCTGGCGGCCGGGGGAAGGCGCCAGCAGGGCGCAGTCGTCGCCGATGCCCAGCACCGCACGGCCCGGCCGTCTGCGCTGGAAATAGTGTTTGATGAGATCGAATTCGGAAAGCATGGCGCGATTGTACAGGCCGGAAGCGAGTGGAAAACGGCCGGCCGGCTGCCGGCTGTGATACCGATCCCGGTATCGAACAAGGGAGCGGCGTGATCGCTGTATCGGATTAGCCGATAAGCAGGGTGCATTTATTTGTTAAGCCGATGAGTTTACCCTTGACTTGATGAAAATACGTAGTCTTTGTCAACTGCCCGTCTGATAAAATTGGAGGTTCCCCTCTAGTATCAGGAAGGCTGCCCAGCATGGACTCGTCATCGGACAAGAAAGAAGAATTACGTCAACAACTGCGTACGGCAGCACTCGAATATCACCAGATTCCCCGCCCCGGCAAGATCAGCGTCACTCCTACCAAGGGCCTGCTGAACCAGCGCGACCTGGCCCTGGCGTACTCGCCAGGGGTGGCCGCGCCCTGCGAAGAGATCGTCAAGGATCCGGCGAACTCCTATAAATACACCGCGCGCGGCAACCTGGTTGCCGTCATCTCCAACGGCACCGCCGTCCTCGGCCTGGGCAACATCGGCCCGCTGGCGTCCAAGCCGGTCATGGAAGGCAAAGGCGTGCTGTTCAAGAAATTCGCCGCGATCGATGTCTTCGACATCGAGATCAACGAAAACGACCCGGACAAGCTGGTCGACATCATCGCCTCGCTCGAGCCCACCTTCGGAGGCATCAACCTCGAGGACATCAAGGCGCCCGAGTGCTTCTACATCGAGCGCAAGCTGCGCGAGCGGATGAAGATCCCGGTCTTCCACGACGACCAGCACGGCACCGCCATCATCGTCGGCGCCGCCATCATCAACGGCCTGAAGGTCGTCAACAAGAACATCAAGGAATGCAAGCTGGTCGTCTCGGGCGCCGGCGCGGCCGCGCTGGCCTGCCTGGACCTGATCGTCGACCTCGGCTTCCCGATCGAGAACATCTATGTCACCGACCTGGCCGGCGTGGTCTATAAAGGCCGCGCCGAGCTGATGGACCCCGACAAGGAGCGCTTCGCCCAGGACACCCCGCACCGTTCGCTGGCCGAAGTGATCCCGGGCGCCGACATCTTCCTCGGCCTGTCGGCCGGCGGCGTGCTGAAGCAGGACATGGTCGCCAAGATGGCGGCCAACCCGCTGATCCTGGCCCTGGCCAATCCGAATCCGGAAATCCTGCCGGAAGACGTCAAGGCCGTGCGTTCCGACGCCATCATCGCCACCGGCCGTTCGGACTATCCGAACCAGGTCAACAACGTCCTGTGCTTCCCCTACATGTTCCGCGGCGCCCTGGACTGCGGCGCGACCACCATCACCCGCGAGATGGAAATCGCGGTGGTGCATGCGATCGCCGACCTGGCCCACGCCGAGCAGTCGGACATCGTGGCCTCGGCCTACGGCATCAGCAACCTGTCCTTCGGTCCGGAATACCTGATCCCGATGCCTTTCGATCCGCGCCTGCTGACCCACATCGCCCCGGCCGTGGCCAAGGCGGCGATGGACGGCGGCGTCGCCACCCGCCCGATCGCGGACCTGGTCGCCTACGCCGACAGCCTGCAGCAGTTCGTCTACCGCAGCGGCACCTTCATGAAGCCGCTGTTCCAGATCGCCAAGAGCGCGCCGCCGGAACTCAAGCGCATCGTCTACGCCGAGGGCGAGGACGAGCGCGTGCTGCGCGCGGTGCAGGTGGTGGTCGACGAGAAGCTGGCGCGCCCGATCCTGGTCGGCCGTCCGGCGGTGCTGGAAAAGCGTATCGAGAAGTTCGGCCTGCGCCTGAAACTGGGCCAGCACGTCGACGTCATCAACCCCGACTTCGACGAGCGCTACCGCGACTACTGGCAGTCGTACTACGAGATCGGCATGCGCAAGGGCGTGACCATCGACATGGCCAAGCTCGAAATGCGCCGCCGCCACACCCTGATCGGCGCCATGATGGTGCACAAGGGCGACGCCGACGGCCTGATCTGCGGCACCTACGGCACCACCCAGATGCACCTGCAGTACATCGACCAGGTGCTTGGCAAGCGCGCCGGGACCAATGTGTACGCCGCGATGAACTTCCTGATCACCCAGGACCGCCAGCTGGCCATCGTCGACACCCACGTCAACGAGAACCCGAACGCCGCCGAACTGGCCGAGATCACGGTCATGGCCGCCGAGGAGATGGAGCGCTTCGGCATCTGCCCGCGCGCGGCCCTGCTGTCGCACTCGAACTTCGGCACCGCCAACAGCGAGTCGGCGCAGAAGATGCGCGCCGTCCTGCCGCTGGTGCAGCAGAGGAAGCCGGACCTGGAAATCGACGGCGAGATGCACGGCGACACCGCGATCGAGGCCAAGGTGCGCATGAAGATCATGCCGCACTCGACCCTCAAGGGCGACGCCAACCTGCTGGTCATGCCGAACATCGACGCCGCCAACATCTCCTACAACCTGGTCAAGAGCGCGGCCGGCAACGGCATCGCGATCGGCCCGGTGCTGCTCGGCTGCGCCCGTCCGGTCCACATCCTGACTCCGTCCTCGACCGTGCGCCGGATCGTCAACATGACCGCGCTGTGCGTGGTCGACGCGGTCTCGGAACGCTAAGCCGCTGCATAGATCAGCCCGTTTGACGCCATATTGCGTTGCGTCAAATGGGCTGTCACTTCTTTGTCACAAGTCGTCTCCAATTTGTCACTTCGCAAATACATGCGTAACAATCGGTAAGCGCTTGGGTTACCCTAGCGTTTTCACGGCATAATGTTCAGATTAAGTGTTGCTTTTCTTGCACGACTTTCTATCGTGCAAAGGGAACATGATCCCGCTCTGTTACAATCCGGGCTGATCCGTCTGGCGCCCGCGAGACCACCCATCTAGAACCTACAAACATGCAAACAACAAAAAGAGCCCTGATCACCGGCATTACCGGTCAGGACGGCGCCTATCTGGCGCAGTTGCTGCTGGAAAAAGGCTATCACGTCACCGGTACGTATCGCCGCTCCAGTTCCGTCAACTTCTGGCGCATCGAGGAACTCGGCATCGCCGCCCATCCGAACCTGAACCTGGTCGAGTATGACCTCACCGACCTGTCCTCCAGCGTGCGCCTGGTCGAGAGCAGCCGTCCGGACGAGGTCTACAACCTGGCGGCCCAGAGTTTCGTCGGCGTGTCCTTCGAGCAGCCGGTCGCGACCGCCTCGATCACCGGCCTGGGCGCCGTGAACCTGCTGGAAGCCATCCGCATCGTCAACCCGAAGATCCGCTTCTACCAGGCGTCGACCTCGGAGATGTTCGGCAAGGTGCAGGCCATCCCCCAGGTCGAGGACACCCCGTTCTACCCGCGCAGCCCGTACGGCGTGGCCAAGCTGTACGCCCACTGGATGACGGTGAACTATCGCGAGTCCTACGGCATCTTCGGTTCCTCGGGCATCCTGTTCAACCACGAGTCGCCGCTGCGCGGCCGTGAGTTCGTCACCCGCAAGATCACCGACTCGGTAGCCAAGATCGTCCTGAACAAGCTCGAGGTGCTCGAACTGGGCAACCTGGACGCCAAGCGCGACTGGGGCTACGCCAAGGAATACGTCGAAGGCATGTGGCGCATCCTGCAGGCCGACCAGCCCGACACCTTCGTGCTGGCGACCAACCGCACCGAGACCGTGCGCGACTTCGTGACCATGGCCTTCAAGGGCGCGAACATCGCGGTCGAATGGAGCGGCAGCGGCGAGAACGAAGCCGGCCACTGCGCCCGCACCGGCAAGCAGCTGGTGCGCGTGTCGCCCAAGTTCTACCGTCCGGCCGAAGTCGACCTCTTGATCGGCGATCCTTCCAAGGCCAAGCGCGAGCTGGGCTGGGAGCCGAAGACCACGCTCGAAGAGCTGTGCCAGATGATGGTCGACGCCGACCTGCGTCGCAACGAACTGGGCTTCTCGTTCTGATATGGAGCGCATGGCCACGGATGACATCCCCGTCTTCCTCGGTGGACGGGAAGGCGAGGGCCGGCGCGCCCTCATCACCGGCCTGCGTGGTTTCACCGGCCACTACCTGGCGCAGGAGCTGAGCGCCGCCGGCTACCGTGTCTATGGCACCGTGATGCCGGGCGAGGAGCTCGGCCCGGACATCCACCCGGTCGACCTGCTCGACCGCGCCGCCGTCGCCGACATGGTCGAGCGCGTCCAGCCGGACGTGGTCGCCCACCTGGCCGGCATCGCCTTCGTGGCCCATTCGAACGCCGAACTGATCTACCGCGTCAACGTGGTCGGCACGCGCAACCTGCTCGAAGCCCTGAGCGCGGGCGGCCACCGCCCCACCAGCGTGCTGCTGGCCTCGTCGGCGAATATCTACGGCAATGCCAGCGTGCCCGTCATCGACGAGAACGTGCCCCCGGCGCCGGCCAACGACTACGCCGTCAGCAAGCTGGCCATGGAATACATGGCGCGCCTGTGGATGGACAAGCTGCCGATCACGATCGCGCGCCCGTTCAACTACACCGGTGTCGGCCAGGCCGAAAATTTCCTGCTGCCGAAGATCGTCTCCCACTTCCGCCGCAACGAACGCCGCATCGAGCTGGGCAACCTGGCGATCGCGCGTGATTTTTCCGACGTGCGCATGGTCGCGCGCAGCTACCGCCGCCTGCTGGCCGTGGCGCCGGCCGGCGAAGCCTTCAACGTCTGCTCGGGCAGCTCGCATTCGCTGGCCGACCTGATCCGGATGATGAGCGACATCGCCGGCTACCACATCGATGTCCAGGTGAATCCGGCATTCGTGCGCGCCAACGACGTCCTGCAACTCAGCGGCAGCAACAGCAAGCTGACCGCCGTGGTTGGCCACCTCGATCCGACGCCCCTGTGCGATACGCTGCGCTGGATGTACGAGGCGTGAAGTCCGGCGGTCTCAGCGTCGGGCTCGGCACGACCATGATCGAGCCGGGCCTGACCGGCGGCCGCCTGGACGGGATCGGCGTGTATACGCGCGCGCTGCTGCGCCACCTGCCCCAGGCCGGCTGCGCGGTACAGCCTTTTTCCTGGCCGCGCCCGCGAACGGGGAAGGCGGGCATCAGCATCGGCGCCCCGATGCCGCAATCCTTCGAGCAAGCTTCCCTGGTCGACCTCGCCACGCCCGCCGCGCACCGCGTGCACATGCCGGTCGACGTCTTCCACGCCACCGACTACCGCATCGTGCGCATGGATTGTCCGGTGGTGGCGTCGCTGCATGACGCCTTGCCGATCAAGTATCCCGAATGGTGCAACCCGCGCCTGCGCACAGTGAAGAACTGGCTCCAGCGCAAGGCCGCGGCCAAGGCCGACCACGTGATCGCCCTGTCGCACTTCGCGATCGACGAACTGGTCGAATGCTTCGGCGTCGATCCACGCCGCATCTCGGTGGTGCCCTGCGGCGTCGACGACGAATGGCTGGAGGTGCCGGAACCGGCCGCCGTGGCGGCCACCCTGGCTGCTAATAAATTGCAGCCCGGCTATTTCCTGACTGTGGGAACTTTGCAGCCGCGCAAGAACATCGGCCGCCTGATCGATGCCTGGCTGATGCTGTCCCCCAGCCTGCGCGCCGAGCGCGCCCTCGTCATCGTCGGTGCGCGCGGCGCGCGCAGCGAGGAACTGGCGGCCCGCATCGCGGCCGTGCAGGCGGACGGCGAGAACCTGGTCTGGCTCGATTCCCTGACCGATCCCCAGGCCTTGCGCCATGTGTACGCGGGGGCCGGGGTCTTCGTGTTTCCCTCGCTGTATGAAGGTTTCGGCATTCCCGTGGTGGAAGCCTTTGCCTCGAACGTGCCGGTGGTGGCGTCGAATGCCAGCTCGCTGCCGGAAGTGACGCAGGGCGCGGCGCTCGACGTCGACCCCCTCGATGCCGGCCAGATCATGGAAGCCATGCGCACCCTGGCCCAGGACGGCGCGGCGCGTGCGCGCTGCATCGCCGCCGGCCGCGTGCGCGCCGAACGACTGACCTGGCGGGCGACCGCACGCCTGACCCTCGATGTGTACCGTGCAGTCCTTTCGCAGTAAGCTTTGAACATGCGTGTCCTTCACTTCTACAAAACCTATTATCCCGACTCGATGGGTGGCATCGAACAGGTCATCCGTCAGCTGTGCGTCGGCACCGGCCGCCTGGGCGTGAGCAACACGGTGCTGTCGCTGTCGCGCCACGCCAAGCTGACGCCCTTCGAGTTCGAAGGCCACACCGTGCATCGCGTGCCGCTGAACGCCGAGATCGCATCCAACGCCATTTCGCTGCAGTCGATCGGCGCGCTGGCGCGCATGGCGCAAGAGGCCGACGTGGTGCACTACCACTTCCCCTGGCCCTTCATGGACCTGGCGCACTTCATGGCGCGCGTGAACAAGCCGACCGTGCTGACCTACCACTCCGACATCGTGCGCCAGCGCAACCTGCTGCGCCTGTACGCGCCGCTCAAGCACCGCTTCCTGCGCAGCGTCGACGCCATCGTGGCGGCTTCGCCGAACTACCTGGCCTCGTCGCCGGTACTGGACCGCTACCGCGACAAGACCAGCGTCATCACCTACGGCCTGGACAAGGCCACCTATCCGCAGCCCGAGCCCGACCGCCTGGCGCACTGGCGCGCGCGCGTGGGACCGAAGTTCTTCCTGTTCGTGGGCGTGCTGCGCTACTACAAGGGCCTGCACATCCTGCTCGAGGCCGCAGCCGGCCTGGATTATCCGATCGTGATCGTGGGCGCCGGCCCGATCGAGCAGGAGCTCAAGCAGCAGGCCGCACGCCTCAAGCTGAAAAACGTGATCTTCCTCGGCGCGCTCGACGACGCCGACAAGGTGGCGCTGCTGACGCTCTCCTACGCGCTGGCCTTCCCCTCGCACCTGCGTTCGGAAGCCTTCGGAATTTCGCTGCTCGAAGGGGCGATGTACGGCAAGCCGATGATTTCCTGCGAGATCGGCACCGGCACCACCTACATCAACATCGACGGCGACACCGGCATCGTGGTGCCGCCCTCCGATCCGCTGGCGCTGCGCGCGGCCATGCAGCGGCTGTGGGACAACCCCCAACTGGCGCGCCAGATGGGACGGCGCGCCGAATTGCGCTACCAGGAATTGTTCACGTCCGAGAAGATGGCGATGAACTACCTGTCCCTCTACGAGCAACTGGCGCCGCAGCGCCTGGCGGCGCCGCTGGCGCGGGCGCAGGCCTGAACCACAGCCTGGAAATCACCGTTGGCGGCGTCGTAGGGTCGGCGGCGTAGCCGCCAACCCTACGGGTGCTCGGCCCAGCGCATCCTGATCGACTGGATCGCCGGCATCTGTTCGATGAACAAGTCCACCAGCACCGGATCGAAGTGCTTCGCTTTCTGCTGGCGCAGGAAGTCGATCGCCTCGTCTTCGCTCCAGGCTTTCTTGTAGGGGCGCACCGAGGTCAGGGCGTCGAACACGTCGGCGATCGCGCAGATGCGTCCTTCGAGCGGAATTTGCTCGCCCTTCAGGCCGTTCGGATAGCCGCTGCCGTCGTACTTCTCGTGGTGGGTGAGGGCGATGTTGCGGGCCACGGCCAGCATGCCGTCCGCGTGCTCGCCGATGATCTCGGCGCCGATATTCACGTGGCTCTGCATCACCTTCCATTCCTCGGCATCGAGCGGCCCCGGCTTTTGCAGCACCCGGTCGGGAATCCCGATCTTGCCCACGTCGTGCATCGGCGCCGCATGCAGCAGGTCGTCGGCTTCCGCTTCGGTCAGGCCGGCCGCGATGCCGAGCACGCGCGCGAAGTGGCTCATGCGGATCACGTGCAGGCCGGTTTCGTTGTCCTTGTACTCGGAGGCCAGGCCCAGGCGCTGCACGATCTCGAGGCGGCTCGCGCGCAGTTCTTCCATGCGCACCAGCGACAGGTGGGTGCGCACGCGCGCACGCACGATCGGCGGGCTGACCGGCTTGGTGATGTAGTCCACCGCGCCCGCCTCGAAGCCTTCCACCTCGTCGTCGGTGTCGCTCAGGGCGGTCACGAAGATCACCGGGATCGAGGCCGTCGCGGGGTTCGCCTTGAGCGAGGCGCACACCTCGTAGCCCGACATCCCCGGCATCATCACGTCCAGCAGGATCAGGTCGGGCTGTTCGCTGCGCGCCAGCTCGAGGGCGCGCGCGCCGTCCTTGGCGAACAGCAGCCGGTAGTGGTCCTGCAGGATCTGGCGCAGCAGCGCCAGGTTGCTCGCTTCATCGTCGACCGCCAGGATCAGCGGCTTGTTGGTCGGTTGGGTCATGCCTGTATTCCTGAATTGCTTGCTTAGTGCTTGGCCTGGTGCTTAGGTGTTGGCCTCGTCCCCGAGCGCGCCGAGGATGGCTTCGAGCTGTCCGAGGGCGAGGTCGAAATCGAAGTCGCCGATCGCGGTGCGTACCTGGGCCACCTGCGGCGCGCCGGCGTGGCCGGCCAGGGCCGAAGACAGGCTGGCCAGGGCGCCGTCGTCCAGCGCGCCGCGGCGCAGGGCCTCCAGCAGCACGCCGCCCGCGCGCCTGGCGCGCGCCAGGTCGACCGTCGCGGCTTGCGCGGCCTGCTCCGGCTGGGCGCCGCTGGCGTGGATCGCCGCCAACGCCGCGCTCACGGCCTTGCTCGATGCTTCCAGCGCGGCCGCCGCCTTGTGCTCGTCGGTCGGCACGGCGTTGGTGGCATGTTCCAGCAGGCCGAGGGCGTCGGACAGCTGTTCCAGGCCGACGTTGGCGGCCACGCCGCGCACCTTGTGGGCCAGCATGCGCAGCTCCTGGTGTTCGCCGCCGGCGGCGTGCAGGTGCAGCATGCTGTCCAGCTCCGCGTACTGGCGGCTGAAGTGCTCGAGCGCCTCGAGATAGCTGTCTTCCTTGCCGCCCCAGCGGTGCAGGCCGGCGCGGCGGTTCAGGACTTCGCGCGCCGGCCCCGGGATGCCGGAGGCGGCGGAATCAAGGCATTGCTGGGCGATGCCGAGCACGCGCGCGATTTCGTGCGAGAGGGCGAACCAGTCGACCGGCTTGCTGGCGAAACCGTCCATGCCGGCGTCCACGCTGGCGCTGCGGTGTTCGGCCAGCACGCTGGCGGTCATCGCGATCACCGGCACGCGGCGGCGGCCGCCGGCGGCTTCGTGCGCGCGGATCTCGCGCGTGGCCGACAGGCCGTCGAGCAGCGGCATCTGGAAGTCCATCAGGATCAGGTCGAAGTCCTGTTTCGTCGCCAGCTCCACCACGGCGGCGCCGTCGCCGACCCCGGTCATGGTGTGGCCGCGGCGCGCCATCAGGAGCTGCAGCAGCTCCAGGTTCTGCGGCACATCGTCGGCCACCAGCACGCGCAGCGGCGGCAGCACGGCGGCGCTGCGCACCCGCGGCGCCTGCTGGGCGAAGCGCGCCAGCACCAGCGGCACGCGCACGTGGAAGGTGGTACCCCGGCCGACTTCGCTCTCGGCCCAGATCCGGCCGCCCATCAGTTCCACCAGCTGCTTGCAGATCGTGGTCCCCAGGCCGGTGCCGCCGTAGCGCCGGGTCATCGAGGCGTCGGCCTGGGTGAAGGGATCGAAGATCGCATCCAGGCGGTCTTTGGCGATGCCGATACCGGTGTCGATCACGGCGATGCACAACTGGTCGCCTTCGGCGCGCACCTTGAGCGTGACCGAGCCCTTGGCGGTGAACTTGATCGCGTTGTCGATCAGGTTGGTCAGGACCTGGCGCATGCGCAGTTCGTCGCCGCGCAGGCCGGTCGGCAGCGCCGGGTCGTACTGGATGTCCAGGTGCAGGCCCTTGGCGCGGGCGTTCGCCGCCAGGGTCGAGGACAGCTCGTCGATCAGCGACAGCAGGTTGTAGTCGTTCTGTTCCAGCTCGACCGCGCCTTTTTCGAGCTTGGCGGTGTCGAGGATCTCGTTCAGCAGGCGCAGCAGCGACTTGCCCGCGTTGCGGATGGTGTCCAGGTGGCGCCGCTGCTCCACGTTCAGTTCGCCGTCCAGCAGCACGTCGGTGAAACCCAGGATCGAGTTCATCGGGGTGCGGATCTCGTGGCTCATGTTGGCCACGAAGGTAGCGCGCGCGGCGGCGGCCTGCTCGGCCTTTTCCTTGGCGTCGCGCAGCGCTTCTTCCATCTGGCGGCGCTCGGTGATGTCGAGGATGACGCCGTCCAGCCAGCGCACCGCGCCCGATTCGTCGCGCACGCCGGTGCCGTTCTCCCACAGCCAGCGCACGCTGCCGTCGGCGTGCAGGATGCGGTATTCGACCAGGTAGTGCAGGTCGTTGCGCAGCGCGGCCTCGAGCTGGTCGTTGACGCGCACGCGGTCGGTGGCGTGGATCAGGGCGCCGAAGGTACGGCGCGGCGGCGTGCCCAGGAAGTCGGCGGCCGGGTAGCCTGTGATGCGCTCCACGGCGTCGCTGATGAAGACCATCGGCCAGCCATCGTCGAGGGTGCAGCGGAAGGAGATGCCGGGGATGTTGCCGATCAGGGAGCGGAACTGCTGCTCGCTGGCGC
This sequence comes from Massilia sp. DD77, assembly GCF_036961685.1. Lineage (NCBI taxonomy): Bacteria > Pseudomonadati > Pseudomonadota > Betaproteobacteria > Burkholderiales > Oxalobacteraceae > Massilia > Massilia sp. DD77. The sequence continues at coordinate 51,437 of NZ_JBAMDH010000030.1, read as the reverse complement.
GCAGCGCCTGCTCCATCGTTTTGCGTTCGCTGATGTCGGTGACGAAGCCGACGAACAGGTCTTGCGTGCCCAGTTTCGCATGGCCGATCGAGCGGCGCACCGGCACCACGCTGCCGTCCTTGCGCTTGGCCAGCACTTCGCTGCTGCGCGCGAAGGAATCGAGGCTGCCCTGGCGCAGGATACCGAGCAGGCCGTCCTTCTCCGCATATTCCTGGTCGGCGATCAGGGCATCGATGTGCCGGCCCAGGATCTCGTCGCGGCGCCAGCCGAAGATGCGCTCGGCCGAGGCGTTGAATTCGTTGATGATGCCGTCGCGGTCGATGGTGACCACGCCGTCGACGGTGGTGGTAAGCAGGGCGCGCATCCAGGCTTCGCTGCGCGACAGGTCGAGGAACATCTGGCGGTAGCGCAGCAGGCCGTTGGCGGCCACCACGAACAAGGTGAAGGCGACGGTGATCACCGTGATCGCCAGCGCCAGGAAGTCGCTGTTGACGTGTCCCTGGCTGCCCGGCGTCACATGGCCGATGAAGCGCGCGGCGGCCATGCCGGTATAGTGCATGCCGGCGATGGCGCAGCCCATCACGATGGCGGCCAGCAGCAGGCGGCGCGATTCGGACATCGACTGGAAGCGCGACAGGCCCGAGCGCACGCCCAGCGCCAGGGTGGCCAGCACCACCGCCACCACGATCGACAGCCCAAACATCAGCGGGTCGTAGTGCAGGCTCAGGCTCATGCGCATGCCGGCCATGCCGGAATAATGCATCGCGCCGATGCCGGCGCCGACCAGCACGCCGCCCGCCAGCAGGCCGCCGCGCTGCAATTGCGGACGCGCGATCAGGGACAGCGCGACGAAGGAAGCCGCGATGCTGGGCAGGGCCGACAGGATCGTGGTCAATTCGTCATAGTCGACCCGCGTGCACAGGTTGAAGGCCAGCATGCCGATGAAGTGCATCGCCCAGACGCCGGCGCCCAGCGCCAGGCTGCCGGTGGCGAGCACGATCGTGCGCTGCGCACGGTTGACGCTGGCCTGGCCGGCGATCTGCAGGCCCATCCAGGATGAAAAGATGGCAACCAGCAGCGACAGCACGACCAGCCGCGGCTCGTAGACGCCATACGTCAGCAGGGAGGGGTCGGCGGGGACTGAAAATATTTGCAACATAGGGATGGCGGGCTGCGACTGCTATGCCCTTCGGGTGAGCTGGACAGTATCTCATTTTCGTTTGGGAAAGTCTGCTTGAACGCGGGAATCATCCCGAGACAAAGCCGGGACTGTGGCAGCCGCGCCACCTTCCGCTCCGGCGTTGGGGGAAATTTCGGCTTGCTGGTATGCTTGGCTGGCCTTCATCCAAAAGGCAGAGGAGCAAGCTGCACATGTTGAACAGATTCGTTGGTGCCGCAGTCGTGCTTGCCCTGCATGGGGCGTGCGCAAATGCCGCGCCGGCGCCCAGCGGGGCGCCGGCGGACACTCCGCGCCTGTACATCACCACCGAACAATCCGGCACATCGAGCATGCTCGACAAGGGGAGGGTGGTCGGCGTGGCCACCGACAAGGTGCGCGAAGCGATGCAGCGCGCCGGCGTGGCCCATACCATCGAGCTGCTGCCCTGGAAGCGCGCCTATGCCGCGGCGCTCGAGCGTCCCGACGCCTGCGTCTACTCCACCACCCGCACGCCCAAGCGCGAGCCCCTGTTCAAATGGGCCGGCCCGACCGATGTCGGCCAGTGGGTGCTGATGGGGCGTGCCGACCGCGAATGGAACCTGGACACCCTGGAACAGGCGCGCAGCCTGCGCATCGGCACCTATATCGGCGATGCGCGAGACCAGTTCCTGCGCGACCGCGGTTTCCAGGTGGACGCCACCCCGAACGACCTGATGAACCCGCGCAAGCTTCTGCTGGGCCGCATCGATTTGTGGGCCGCCAGCGTGCGTTCGAGCGAAGAAATGCTGGCCCGGCACGGCTGGGACAAGCAGATCGTGCCCGTGCTCGTATTCAACCGGATCGAGGTTTACCTGGCCTGCAACCGCGCCGTGCCGGACAGCGTCATCGACCGCCTCAACCTGGCATTCGCCGAAATCGCCAGGGATGGGACGGGGCGGCGGATCGAGCGTTCCTATGACAGCTGGGGCGTGGCGGGGAATGCGGCGGCGGCCGGCAAGCGCTGAGGATCCGCGACCGGCGCGGTCGTCCCACGTCCCGTGCGCTCACCGCGCTCATGGTAATCTTCCAGCCACAAGCTTGTAAAAAGCACCATGCCTCTCAGGCAGGGCGGCACGCTGCTCCCGGCCGGGATGGTTCCTCGCGCGACAGTTTTCGGGAGCATCATGCAAAGTGTCATGTGGCCTGCCATGGCAGGCGAACAGGCGAGGGGGCGGCCGCGTGCGCGTTCCCACCGCATTCCTGGGCGCGCCGCCATCGTATGACGGGTATCCGCCATCCATTTTTACGGACGCCCGGCCGTCCAAGCCGCCGGTGGCGCGCGCGCGCCTTCGCGGGACTGGCGCTGTGCCTGGCGCTGCTGGCCCTGCTGGCGCCGGCCGCCTGGGCGGCGTCGGCGCGGGAACTGCGGATCGGCATCTACAACAACGAACCCAAGCTGTTTATCGACGGACAGGGGCGGGCAGCGGGCATCCTGGTCGACCTGCTGGAGGAAGTGGCCAAGGCCGAAGGCTGGACCCTGCGTTTCGTCCCTTGTGCGTGGAGCGGCTGCCTGGCCATGCTCGAACGCGGCGACATCGACTTGCTGCCCGACGTCGCCTATACCGACGAGCGCGCCATGCGCCTGTCCTATCACCGCACGCCGGCCCTGCTCAGCTGGTCGCAGCTGTACCGGGGTTCGGTCAAGGTCGCCTCCATCCTCGACCTGAAGGACAAGCGCGTGGCCGTCCTGGAGCGCTCGGTCCAGGCGGCCTTCCTGCCGACCCTGACGGACAGCTATGGCTTGAACACGCGCTTCATCGCGACCTCCTCGCTCGACCAAGCATTCCAACTGGTGCGCGAGGGCAAGGCGGACCTGGCCGCGGCCAACAAATTCTACGGCGACGGGCGGGCCGCGGACTACGGGCTGCAGGACACGCCGATCGTGTTCCTGCCGGCGCGCCTGTTTTACGCGGCGCGGCGCGGCGCCCACGGCGCGGAACTGGCGGCGATCGACCGGCACCTGGCGGTCTGGCAGGCCCAGCCCGACTCGGTGTACTTCAGGATCATCGAGCGCTGGCAGCTGCGAGGCTCGATGCATGAATCCGGCATGCGCATGCTCTGGCTGCTGGGGCTCGCGGGCGCCTTGCTGCTGGCCGCCCTGGCGGCGGCGCTGCGTTTCCGGCGCCAGGCGACGGCGGGCGCACGCGCCCTGCGCGATACCGAGATCAAGCTCGCGACCATCCTGGACAGCGTCGATTCGCCCGTGTACATCAAGGATGCCGGATTCCGCTATTGCTATGCGAACGGGGCGCTGGGCCGGATGCTGGGCATGCCGCCGGCGGACATCATCGGCAAGGACGACTTCGAGCTGTTCGGCCCCGACCATGCGCCCGCGCTGCGCGCGCACGACGTCGAGGTGATGCGGGACGGAGGGCGCAAGGTGTTCGAAGAGTCCGCGTACGATCCGGGCGGCGAGCGCCGCACCTTCCTGTCGACCAAGGTCTCGCTGGCGCTGGAGGTCGGCGCGACGCGCTACCTGTGCGGTATCTCGAGCGACATCAGCGGCCGCAAGCAGATGGAAGAGTCGGTACGCCTCGCCGCCACCGTTTTCCAGTCGCACGAGGGAATGCTGGTGCTGGGCGCGGACCGGGCCATCGTCGACGCCAACGGGGCCTTGTGCACGATGAGCGGCTATGCGCTGTCCGAACTGGTGGGGTCGCGCACGCTGCCCTTCCTGCTGAGCCGGGACGGGCGCGGACTCGACGAGCGCTTCTGGGACATGCTGGAGGCCCAGCAGCGCTGGCAGGGAGACGCCTGGGGCCAGCGCACCTCCGGGGCCCTGTATCCGGCCCTGCTGTCGGTCAGCGCCGTGCCGGACGAAGCGGGGCGCATCGCCCACTACGTCTGCACGGTGTCGGACATTACCGAACTCAAGCAGACCCAGGAGCGCAACCAGCGCCTGGCCTACTACGACGAACTGACCGGCCTGCCCAACCGCAGGCTGTTGTTCGAACGCGTCCAGTCCTGCCTGTCCGCCGATCGCGGCGGCGCCCCGGTCGGTGCGCTGCTGTTCCTGGATCTCGACAATTTCAAGGATTTGAACGACACCCGCGGCCATGTCGCCGGCGACCAGCTGCTGCAGCACGTCGCCCGGCGCCTCGGCGCCTGCGTGCGCGGCAACGATACCGTGGCCCGCCTTGGCGGCGACGAGTTCGTGGTCATGCTCGACGCCGTCGGCGCCGATGAGGAGGAGGCGCGGCTGCACACCGAGCTGCTGGCGGAGAAGATCCTGGCGGCCGTCAGCGCCCCCTACGAGATCGGCGGCATGGCGCACCACGCCAGCTGCAGCATCGGGATCACGCTGTGCACGCATGCCGACGAATCGCTCGACCTGCTCATGAAGCGCGGCGACCTGGCGATGTACCAGGCCAAGGCCGATGGGCGCAACACGCTGCGCTTCTTCGAACCCTGGATGGAGCAGCGCGTCCAGCGCCGCATGCAGCTCGAAGTGGAGCTGCGTAATGCGCTGACCGCACGCCAGCTGGAACTGTTCTACCAGCCGCAGGTCGAAGGCAGCCGCGTGATCGGCGCCGAAGCCTTGCTGCGCTGGCGCCATCCCGAACGCGGCCTGATCGGCCCGGCCGAATTCATCGGCGTGGCCGAGAACACCGACCTGATCCTGCCGATCGGCGCCTGGGTCCTGCGCGCCGCCTGCGAACAGCTGGTGCGCTGGAGCGCCGCACCCGCCAGCGCGCACCTGACGGTGGCGGTCAACATCAGCATCCGCCAGCTGATGGAGGACGGCTTCGTGCGCGACACCCTGGACACCATCGCCGCCACCGGGGCCGATCCTTCACGCCTGAAGCTGGAGCTGACGGAGTCGATGGTGATCGACAGGGTGGAGGAAACCATCGAGAAGATGGAGGAACTGCGGCGCCATGGCGTCTGTTTCTCGCTCGACGACTTCGGCACCGGGTATTCCTCGCTGGCGTATCTGAAGCGGCTGCCGCTGGAACAGCTCAAGATCGACCGCTCCTTCGTGCGCGACATCCTGGTCGATCCGAACGACGCCTCGATCGCGCGCAGCGTGGTGGCCCTGGCCCAGGCGCTGGGGCTGTCGATCATTGCCGAGGGGGTGGAGACGGAGGAGCAGCGGGCCATGCTGCAGGAACTGGGCTGCCAGCGCTACCAGGGTTATTTGTTCGGCAAGCCCGGGCCGGCGGATGGGATCGGAGCCTTGCTGGCCGTGAGCGTCACCTCCTAGCGCGATGCCGGGCAGGCGAGGGCAGGGTGCATGCCGGCCTTGCTGCCTGTTGAGGCAACAAAAAACCCGCATTCTTGTAGGAAATGCGGGTTTCGGTATTGGGTAGTGCAGGATGCTGCACAGTGTTGGTGCCTCCGGCCGGAATCGAACCGGCACGCCTTTCGGCGCTTGATTTTGAGTCAAGTGCGTCTACCAATTCCGCCACAGAGGCCCAATAGCAGGCGCGAATCTTAGCACATGCCTTGTGTAACTGACCAGTCCAACTGACGGGTGCGGCGCGAAATCGCCGTGCCGCCTGCCCGCAACGGCTGAAACCCGGAGTGAACTCAGCGGGCAATGTGGTGCTGGAGCAGGCGCAGGCTGCCTACCGGGCCGATGACTTCCAGCGCGTGTGGGCGCACCGCCACCGTGATGGCGCCTTCCTGGCGGCGCAGCCAGGGGCGCGGGCGGTAGTAGCGGATGCTCTCGGCGTTGGCGTCGCTCTTGCGGTAGCCCAGGGCCGCCATGGCTTCGTCGAGCGTGCTGATCATGTAGTGGGCGTCGAAGCGGGTCTGCATCTCGAAGCGGCCCGGGCCCAGCATGCATACGGGCAGCACACCGCCCAGCAGGGCCGGCAGCACGATGTAGGGCAGGGGCGTGCCGGGGTCGATCAGGTGCAGCACCAGCATCAGCAGCGGCAGCCCGGCCAGCAGGGTCAGGGCCCAGGGCAGGGACTGGCGCCAGGTGGCGATGCGGCGCAGGTAGCCCGGCCGCTGGCGAACACGCACTATTTCAGAAAAGGTAACGCTTTTCATGATCGTCTCCTTGCTGCGTGCTTGAGTGTCCGGGCCAGGGCCTGGCGGGGATCGTTCGGTAGGGTGGACCAAACCATTTTGACGATCACCGCCGGGCGGGGATTGACTCGGCTCAAACAGGACTCAAACGCGCCGATTGTTGGAGATAGGTTCTCATATCGCGCCCGGGGAGCGCGCACTGGTGGCGGAGGCGGCCGGAACAGGCGAAAAAAAAAGCCGCACGGCGATGCGTGCGGCTTTCGATATGGATGAGCGTTCAGCGGTCGCGGCGGAACAGGCGGAAGCGTTCGTCGCGGTCCGAGGCGCGCCGGCCCTCCCACAGCGCGGCCGGATTACGCACGCCGTACTTGCGCATCATCTCGCGGTCGTCGCGGGTCTTGACGCTGTCGCGCAGCAGCACGTAGTCGCATTCTCCGCCGGCCAGGGTCTTGAAGGGCAGGCGGCCGTAGTAGGCGAGCGAGGCGCGCTGGGCCGGGGTGATATTGGTGTCGATGCAGCCGCCGCCGGCGGCGCTGCTGTCGGCCGGCAGGCGCGCCGCGATCTGCTGGGCCACGCCGGCGTAGCTCTTGCTGTAGTTGAGGTCGGGCAGGAACAGGGTCATCAGGAGCACCCACAGCAGGATCAGGCCGCCCGAGGACAGCACCACCGCGCGCCACAGCACCGAGGGCTGGCGCGACAGGCGCCACTGCACCAGCATGATCCAGCCGATGCTGGCGGCGGCCGCCACCACGAAGGCGACGATGCCGACTTCCGGCTTGAAGCCGGGCACCAGCTTGAGCGCGTTCTTGGCCAGCTGGGCCGGCCAACCGGTCAGCTTGGCGATCCAGAACAGCCACACGATGGCGCCCAGGATGGTCAGCACCATCACCGAGAACCAGTCGATGGCGTTGATGGCGCCGCGCTTCATGGTCGGCAGGCCGAAGGCGGCCATCAGGGCCAGCGGCGGCAGCATCTTGAGGAAGTCGCCGTTCTCGGGCGCCGGGTCGCACAGCTGCAGGGCGGCCAGGGTGGCGAAGAAGAACACCGGCAGCACGATGTGCAGGAGCTTGCGCTGGCGGCGCCAGGCCCATACGGCCCACAGCGCGAAGGGCCAGGCCGGCCAGAAGAACCAGATGCCGATGCGGAAGAAGGCCTTCAGCGAGACCAGGCTGGGCAGGCCGAGCTGCTCGCCGTTCCAGGCCAGCCAGTCGCCCACCGGCGACATGCCGTAGGGCTGGGCCAGCAGCGCCGGCAGGATCCACACCAGGGTCAGGCCAAAAGCCACGGCGAGCGCGATCGCCAGGTGGCGCAGGGTGGCCGCGACCGGCAGCTTGAGGTAGCGGGTGCAGGCGAACAGCGCCACGACCAGGGCAAGGGGCGCCAGGAAGCCGCGCGTCAGGGTCAGGGCGCCCAGCGACAGGCCGACCAGCACGGCGTTGCGGATGCTGGTGTGCTCGACGTAGCGCACCGCGCGGTACAGGAAATAGGCCAGCAGCGCGCCCTGCAGGGTGGGCGCCAGGGTCAGGTGGCTCTGCAGCAGCAGGCCGAGGCAGCCGAGGTAGATCAGGACCGCGGTGTCGCCCAGGGTGCGGCCGTAGTCGTCCGGTTCGGGCTGGCCGCCGAAGGCCAGGCGCAGCGGCTGGGCTTCGGCGCGGCGGCCCAGGTGGAAGGCGGTGTACCAGAGCGACATGGCGCCGGTCACGAAAATGCCGATGGTCGAGACGCGCGCGGCCAGCACGTCGCCCAGGATCCAGCCGAACAGCTTGATGCACAGCGCGCCCAGCCAGAAGGCCAGCGGGCCCTCCTCGGCACTGGCCAAGCCGGCGACGTTCGGATACAGCCAGTCGTCCAGGCCGCCGCGCGCCATGGTCCACATGATGCCGAAGCTGCCGGCGTCTTCCTTCCACAGATCGCGGCCGATCAGCCCGGGCAGGATGTACAGCATGCCCAGCGCGAGCAGGGCCCAGCGGGGCAGCGCCAGGGTGGCGGCGGCGGGAAGGCGGACGGGTTTCATCGATGGGTCTGATGCAGGAAAATAATCGCGTAGTATAGCCGCGAAAAAAAAGAAGCCGGACGAACCGGCTTCTTTCTGGGTGCTCCGGAGTGCTCCGGATCGGTGCCCGGCAAATTAGCCGTTGGCGACCGCGGTCTTCGAACCGACCGAACCGAACTTCTGGCGGAACTTCTCGACGCGGCCAGCGGTGTCGACGATCTTGTGCTTGCCGGTGTAGAACGGGTGCGATTCAGCCGAGACTTCGATCTTGATCAGCGGGTATTCTTTACCTTCGTGGGTGATCTTTTCGCGGGTAGCGATGGTCGAACGGGTGACGAACTTGAAATCGCAGGACAGGTCGTGGAACACGACTTCGCGGTATTCTGGATGGATATCGGTCTTCATAGTATTGCCTCTGATTAGGTTGGTAGCCAAAAGACACTTCGTCGGTCGTGCTGCTTCTTGACCCGATTGCCGATCACTTGCCAGGGTTGACTGAACCGGAGATTATAAAGTGGTTTGGGGGCGGGGGCAACCGGTGTGCTGGGGGCCGTTGTCATAATGAGAATACGGGGGGGCGGCAAACTTGGGTCCCGGCCTTCGCCGGAACGACGGCTTGAGGGACGTGTCCGACATCGCGATACCTTTATCACGCACCATCAATCAACGTCATCCCCGCGAAGGCGGGGACCCAAGCTTGCCCGCAGGCCGCCCGATATCCTTTCCCCACGCACCAAAGAAAAAGGCGGCCGTCCAGGCCGCCTTTCGCGCGAGGCTGCGGAGGACTTAACCGCCGCGGCGCATCATGTCGAAGAACTCGACATTGTTCTTGGTCGCGCGCATCTTGTCGAGGATGAACTCCATCGCTTCGATCTCGTCCATCGAGTACAGCAGCTTGCGCAGGATCCAGATCTTCTGCAGCTGGTCCGGCTTGATCAGGAGCTCTTCGCGGCGGGTGCCCGACTTGTTCAGGTTGATCGCCGGGTAGACGCGCTTCTCGGCCAGGCGGCGCTCCAGGTGCACTTCCATGTTGCCGGTGCCCTTGAATTCTTCGTAGATCACGTCGTCCATGCGCGAACCGGTTTCGATCAGCGCGGTCGCGACGATGGTCAGCGAGCCGCCTTCCTCGACGTTGCGGGCGGCGCCGAAGAAGCGCTTCGGACGCTGCAGCGCGTTGGCGTCGACACCGCCGGTCAGCACCTTGCCCGAGGCCGGGATCACGGTGTTGTAGGCGCGTGCCAGACGGGTGATCGAGTCCAGCAGGATCACGACGTCCTTCTTCATCTCGACCAGGCGCTTGGCTTTTTCCAGCACCATCTCGGCGACCTGCACGTGGCGGGTGGCCGGTTCGTCGAAGGTCGAGGCGACCACTTCGCCGCGCACCGAACGCTGCATCTCGGTCACTTCTTCCGGACGTTCGTCGATCAGCAGCACGATCAGGGTCACGTCGGGGTGGTTGGCGGTGATGGCGTGCGCGATGTGCTGCAGCATGACCGACTTGCCCGACTTCGGCGAGGCGACCAGCAGGCCGCGCTGGCCCTTGCCGATCGGCGAGATCAGGTCGACGATGCGGCCGGTGATGTTCTCGGCGCCGTTCATGTCGCGCTCCAGGCGCAGCGGCTCGTTCGGGTGCAGCGGGGTCAGGTTCTCGAACAGGATGCGGTGCTTCGAGGCTTCCGGCGATTCGCCGTTGACCTTGTCGACCTTGACCAGCGCGAAGTAGCGCTCGCCGTCCTTCGGTGTCCGCACTTCCCCTTCGATCGAGTCACCCGTATGCAAGTTGAACCGGCGGATCTGCGACGGCGAGATGTAGATGTCGTCGGTCGAGGCCATGTAGCTGGCGTCCGGCGAACGCAGGAACCCGAAGCCGTCCGGCAGCACTTCGAGGGCGCCGTCGCCGAAGATCTGTTCGCCGCCTTTCGCGCGCTTCTTCAGGATCGCGAACATCAGTTCCTGTTTACGCAGGCGGGCTGCGTTGTCGATGTCGAGGCCGATGGCCATCTCCAGCAGGGCGGAGACGTGCATTGCCTTCAGTTCAGATAAATGCATGTTTGTATGGGTGTCCCGTGATGGGAAAGTAAAGGTAGGGGAGGGAGCTGCGTGGCTGGTTTAATCAAGCCGGAAGAACCAGGTAGTTCTTCCGTCCAGGATGACGGTGGCGCGGGCGCGCCGCCGCCGCTTGTCTCTTTTTTTCTTAAATGTTGCTGTCGATGAATGCGGTCAGCTGGCCTTTGGCCATGGCGCCCACTTTCTGGGCAGCGGCAACACCATTCTTGAACAGGATCAGCGTCGGAATGCCGCGGATGCCGAACTTGGCCGGCACGGCCTGGTTCGCGTCGACGTCCAGCTTGGCGATCGTGACCTTGCCTTCGTATTCCTTGGCGACTTCTTCCAGGATCGGTGCAATCATCTTGCACGGGCCGCACCACTCGGCCCAGAAGTCCACCAGAACCGGGCGCTCGGACTTGAGCACGTCGGTGTCGAAGGATGCGTCGCTGATATGTTTGATGTTTTCGCTCATGGTTTCCTCAAATGAGGTAGGGATTCAATTAACGCCTGGAGACCGATCGTGCGCGATGTCTCAGCCGGCTGCCGTGCACTACACAATATATTGCTGCTACACAATGGTGGAGGCACTGTGCGCAAATATCAATATGGAGAAACGGCTAGAGGGTGTCAGGCGGGGAATGAGGCGAATAATACCCCATTTTTTTAAAAAGTGTTTATCAGTTTGTACAAAATCTCAACATTCCACGGCATGCCGCAATTGCGCGGCGCCGATCGGCTTGCTGAAGCCTCCGGAGACCTCCAGGCCGAGGGCGCGCGCCAGGTCGCAGGCGGCGTCGCGCAGCCCGTCGTCGAGGGCGGTCAGCACCACCACCTTGCCGCGGAAACCCTGGACGGCGGCGGCCTGCAGGAACTCGATGCCATCCATGTCGGGTAGCATCAAGTCGAGGATCACCACGTCAGGACGGTGCTCGCCCAGCCGGGCCAAGGCGATGCGCGCGTCCTCCTCGGTGGCGACATGATAGGGGCCTGCTGCGGCCAGCATTTCTTCCAGCACTTCCAGCACGAACCGGTCGTCGTCGAGCACCAGCACGCGCTTGGGCGCGGCGCTTGGGCGAGCGAGTTCGGTTTGGCTCATGGTTAAGAAAGCATCTCGACGAAAAGGAGCGCCATTATGGGCAGGATTTTGAACAAATGACCAGCGTTGCCGCAAATTTTCGTCGCGCGATGCCTTTAGAGCGCCGGACAAAACTTCCAGGGCAAGGGATGCGGCCCTCCGACGCGGAGTCGAAGACAGTACAACCGTACGGCGAGACGACGCAACGCAGCCATGGAGGTGTTGTTCGGCGCGCTTACACGCTGCCTGTGAAGCGCGCCAGGTGGCCCGGATGCCACATGGTGGCGACCGAGGCCACGCGCCCGGCCGAGGTGGTGCGGCGGTGCAAGACCAGGCAGCAGCTGTCGACCGGCACCGCCAGCACGGCGGCCACGTCAGGCTGGGCCGGATGGGCTTCGATGGTGTAGGTGGCGCCCTGCAGCGGGGCCGCCTGCATCAGGTGTTCGTTCGGGGTGATGACCGTAAAGTCCTGCTCCAGGTAGGCCGGGGCGCATTCCGGATTGACCCAGCGGTCCTCGAGCTGGATCGGGATGTCGTTCTCGAAGTGCAGGATCAGCGAGTGGAACAGGGGCGCGCCCGGCTCCAGCTCGAACTCGGCGGCCAGCTCGTCGCCGGCGTCCTCCTGGCGCAGCAGGCGCACGCTGGCGCGGTGCGCCTTGCCGCGCGCGCGGATCTCGTCGGCGATGTTGCGGATCTCGACCAGGGTCGCCTGGTATTTCTGCGGGGCGACGTAGGTGCCTGAACCCTGGCGCCGCGTCAGCACCTGCTCGGCGGTGAGCTCGCGCACGGCGCGGTTGACGGTCATGCGCGACACGCCGAACTGGCGCACCAGGGCCTGCTCGGAGGGCACGAGCTCGCCTTCCTTCCAGCGTCCGGCGGCGATTTCGCCGACCAGGTAATCCTTGATGCGCTGGAAAATGGGCGTACTGTCTTGCGCGGTCTGTTCTTCCAAACTACTCTCCCGGGAGCCGATCTTGACAGGCCGGGGCGGCGCTGCCGTCGCCTGGGATTTTAACCGGGATTCGAAAGCAAGACCCGGAGTGCTTCCCCCGGCGCCAGGGGCTAGGATGGAGCCATTCGATATTCGGAGCATCATCATGAACGCCGCCATGCCAACACAAGCATTCGATACCGACGAGGCGCGCTGGGACGCCGTCCAGCGCCGCGACCGCGCCGCCGACGGCTGTTTCGTGTATTCGGTGCGCAGCACCGGCGTCTACTGCCGTCCTTCCTGCCCCTCGCGTCCGGCGCGGCGCGCCAACGTCGCCTTCCATGACGATGGCGCGCAGGCCGAGGCCGCGGGCTTTCGCCCCTGCCTGCGCTGCAGGCCGAACGAGGCGCCCCTGGCCGAGCGCCAGGCCGAGGCCATTGCCCGCGCCTGCCGCCTGATCGAGACCTCCGAAGAGGAGCCGGATCTCGACAGCCTGGCCCAGGCCGCCGGCATGAGCCGCTTCCACTTCCACCGCGTGTTCAAGGCCCACACCGGCATCACGCCCAAGGCCTACGCGGCGGCCCAGCGCGCGGCCCGCGTGCGCGCCCAGCTGCCGGAAGCGCCAAGCGTCACCGACGCCATCTACGAAGCCGGCTTCGGCTCGAGCGGGCGCTTCTATGCCGCATCCGGCGACCTGCTCGGCATGACACCCGGCCGCTACCGCGCGGGCGGGCAGGGCGAGACCATCCGTTTCGCGGTGGCGCAGTGTTCGCTGGGCGCGATCCTGGTGGCGGCCACCGGGCGCGGCATCTGCGCGGTGCTGATCGGCGACGAACCCGAGCCCCTCGTGCACGACCTGCAGGAGCGCTTCCCGCGCGCCGAGCTGCTCGGCGCCGAGGCCGGCTTCGAGCAGACCGTGGCCCGCGTCATCGGCCTGGTCGAGGCCCCGCGCGTCGGGCTGGACCTGCCGCTGGACGTGCGTGGCACCGCTTTCCAGCAGCGCGTGTGGCAGGCGCTGCGCGAGATCCCGGCCGGCCAGACCGTCAGCTATGCCGAACTGGCCGAGCGCGTGGGCCTGAAGGGTGGCGCGCGCGCCGTGGCCGGGGCCTGCGCCGCCAATCCGGTGGCGGTGGCGATTCCCTGTCACCGCGTGGTACGCCTCGATGGTGCGCTGTCCGGCTACCGCTGGGGCATCGAGCGCAAGCGTGCGCTGCTGGACCGCGAGGCGGGCCAATGATGCGGGTCGACTGGGATGGCGTCGGGGCGCAGCTCGACGAGCAGGGCTGCGCCCTCATTCCCGGCCTGCTGTCGCCCGACGAATGCGGCTGGTATGCGGCGCTCTACGATAGGCCAGAGGGCTTTCGCAGCCGCGTCGTGATGGAGCGCCACGGCTTCGGCCGCGGCGAGTACCAGTATTTTTCCTATCCGCTCCCGGGCGCGCTGGACTGGCTGCGCACCCGCCTGTATCCGCCGCTGGCGCGCATCGCCAACCGCTGGCAGGCGGCGCTCGGGCAGGACCTGCGCTTCCCGGAAGCGCACGCGGACTTCCTGGCGCGCTGCCACGGCGCCGGCCAGCTGCGTCCGACGCCGCTGCTGCTGCGCTACCGCACGGGTGATTACAACTGCCTGCACCAGGACCTGTACGGCGAGCACGTGTTCCCGCTGCAGGTGGCGGTGCTGCTGTCCCGGCCCGGCGCCGACTTCGAGGGCGGCGAGTTCGTATTGACGGAGCAGCGCCCGCGCATGCAGTCGCGCGCCGAGGTGGTGCCCTTGGGGCAGGGCGACGCCGTGGTCTTTCCCGTCAACGGACGCCCGGTGCAGGGCACGCGCGGTGTCTACCGGGTGGCCATGCGCCACGGCGTGAGCCGCCTGCGCCAGGGCAGCCGCCATACCCTGGGGATCATCTTTCACGACGCCGCCTAGGTTTACCCTATACTTCTCCGTACCGCGCCCACGAGGCGCGGGATACCTATTTCACGGAGAAGAACAAGCATGCGCGTGCGCCCGATTTCCCTGTTCATCGCAGCTGCCCTCGGCAGCCTCCCGGCCATGGCCGATACCGTCATCGACAACGCCAACGGCTACACCCTGAACGCCAAGGGCGAGCTGGTGCAGTTCACGGCGCTGGCCTTCGACGACCAGGGCAGGATCGTCGCGGTGGGCGCCGGCGCGGAGGTGTCGGCAAAGGCGAAGAACGCACGCCGCATCGACATGGGCGGACGCACCGTGCTGCCGGGCCTGATCGACGCCCACGGCCACGTCTTCGGCCTGGGCCAGCAGCTGACCCAGCTCGACCTGTTCAGCACTACCTCGCTCGCGCAGGCGACGAAGGCCATTGGCGACTACGCACGCGCCAACCCCAAGCACGCCTGGATCCGCGGCCGCGGCTGGAACCAGGAAAACTGGAAGCTGGGCCGTTTCCCGCTGGCGTCCGAGCTGGACGCCGTGGTGAGCGACCGTCCGGTATGGCTGGAGCGGGTCGACGGCCATGCCGGCTGGGCCAACAGCCGCGCTCTGGCGCTGGCCGGCATCACCAAATCGACGCCGGACCCGGTGGGCGGCAAGATCATGCGCGACGCGAACGGCGAGGCCACCGGCGTGCTGGTGGATGCGGCCCAGGAGCTGGTGACCAAGGTGCTGCCGCAGCAGACCGAGGCCGAAGGCCGCGTGATGCTCGACCGCGCGCTGCAGGAAATGGCGCGCGTGGGCCTGACCAGCGTGCACGACGCCGGCATCGGCGTGGCGGAAGACCGCCTGTACCGCGCCTATGCCGATCAAGGCAAGCTGACCGCCCGCGTGTACGCCATGATCGGCGGCACCGACAAGGATTTCGATGTGCTCGCCAAGAACGGTCCGCTCAAGGACTACGGCAAGGGCATGTACGCGCTGCGTTCGGTGAAGCTGTACTCGGACGGCGCCCTGGGCAGCCGAGGCGCGGCCCTGATCAAGCCCTACAGCGACGAGCCGCATTCGCATGGGCTGCTGTTCTTTAACATGGCCCAGATGGATGCGAAGATGGCCAAGGCCATGCGCAAGGGCTACCAGGTCAACGTGCACGCCATCGGCGACGCCGGCAACCGCCAGATCCTGGGCATCTACAAGAAGGAGCTGGCGGCGACGAAGAGCGAAGCCCAGCGCCACCGCATCGAGCACGCCCAGGTCGTGACCCTGGACGACATCCCGCGCTTCAAGACCCTGGGCATCATCCCGTCGATGCAGCCGACCCATGCGACCTCGGACAAGAACATGGCCGAGACCCGCGTCGGCCCGGAACGCATCAAGGGCGCCTACGCCTGGCGCAGCTTCCTGCACCAGGGCTCGCGCATCGCCTGCGGCTCGGACTTCCCGGTGGAAGCGCCGAATCCCTTCTTCGGCATCCACGCCGCCGTGACGCGCCAGGATGCGCAGGGGCAGCCGGTGGCGGGGTGGTATCCGAACCAGGCGATGTCGCTGAAGGAGGCGTTCAAGTGCTTTACCCTGGATGCGGCGTATGCGGGGCACCAGGAAAAGTCGCTCGGGTCGCTGGAGGAGGGGAAGCAGGCGGACTTTATCGTGATTGATCGGGATATGTTCAGGATGCCGACTTACGATATTCACAAGACCGGGGTGCTGGAAACCTGGGTGGGCGGACGGCAGGTGTTCAAAAAATGACTTGGGTGGGCGACGAACTTGGGCGGGACAATGCCAGTGGCATTGTCCCGGCCTGCGCGGGGATGACGTTGGTTTGGGGAGCGAGAGAATAGATGTCGTCACTTCGGACACGCACTTTGCACGTCATTCCCGCCACTGGCGCGAAGGCGGGGTCCCAAGTTTGCCCGCATACCCGCTGCCGAAAAATACAGCACAAGCACCATGCCAAAATGATTTGACTTAGTTGTATAGACAACCTAGACTTCAGTGCAGCACACCGCGCGTGCGCCTTCGCACGTGCCGACCTCGACCCCGAAGGAGCCGCCATGTCCACTGAATCGCCCCGCCTCGACGACCCCCGCGTCGACCCTTCCCGCGTGATCCGCGCCCCGCGCGGCAGCGAACTGTCCTGCAAGAGCTGGCTGACCGAAGCCGCCTACCGCATGATCCAGAACAACCTCGACGCCGAGGTCGCGGAAAACCCGCAAAGCCTGGTGGTCTACGGCGGCATCGGCCGCGCGGCCCGCAACTGGGAATGCTACGACCAGATCCTCGCCTCGCTGAAGGAACTGGAAGACGACCAGACCCTGCTGATCCAGTCCGGTAAACCGGTCGGCGTGTTCCAGACCCACCCCGACGCCCCGCGCGTGCTGCTGGCGAACTCCAACCTGGTGCCCAAGTGGGCCACCTGGGAACACTTCAATGAACTCGACCGCAAGGGCCTGTTCATGTACGGCCAGATGACCGCCGGCAGCTGGATCTACATCGGCACCCAGGGCATCGTGCAGGGCACCTACGAGACCTTCGCCGAAGCCGGGCGCCAGCACTTCGGCGGCGACCTCAGTGGGACCATGAGCGGCCGCTGGATCCTGACCGCGGGCCTGGGCGGCATGGGCGGCGCCCAGCCGCTGGCCGCTACGTTTGCGGGCGCGGTGTCGCTGAACATCGAATGCCAGCAGAGCAGCATCGACTTCCGCCTGCGCACCCGCTACCTGGACAAGCAGGCCAGGGACATCGACGAAGCGCTCAGCATGGTCAAGGAGTACACCGGGCGCCGCGAGGCGGTCTCGATCGGCCTGCTGGGCAATGCCGCCGAGATCCTGCCGGAGCTGGTCCGGCGTGCGAAGAACGGCGGCCTGGTGCCGGACCTGGTCACCGACCAGACCTCGGCCCACGACCTGATCAACGGCTACCTGCCGATCGGCTGGAGCGTGGAAGAATGGAAGGCCGCCCAGCAGAACCCGGCGGAACACGCGCGCCTGAAGGACGCGGCGGCCAAGTCCTGCGCCGTCCACGTGCGCGCCATCCTCGACTTCAAGGCCATGGGCGCCTACGCTGTCGACTACGGCAACAACATCCGCCAGGTGGCCAAGGACGAGGGCGTCGAGGATGCCTTCGCCTTCCCGGGCTTCGTGCCGGCCTATATCCGTCCCCAGTTCTGCGAAGGCCGCGGCCCCTTCCGCTGGGTGGCGCTGTCGGGCGATCCGGAAGACATCTATAAAACCGACGCCAAGATCAAGGAGCTGTTCCCGCAGCACGCGCGCGTGCACCGCTGGCTCGACATGGCGCGCGAGCGCATCGCCTTCCAGGGCCTGCCGGCGCGCATCTGCTGGCTGGGCCTGGGCGAGCGCCACCTGGCCGGCCTGGCCTTCAACGAGATGGTGCGCACCGGCGAACTGAAGGCGCCGATCGTGATCGGCCGCGACCACCTGGACACCGGCTCGGTCGCCAGTCCGAACCGCGAGACCGAAGCGATGCGCGACGGCACCGACGCGGTCTCCGACTGGCCGCTCCTGAACGCCATGCTGAACACCGCCGGCGGCGCCACCTGGGTCTCGCTGCACCACGGCGGCGGCGTGGGCATGGGCTATTCGCAGCATTCGGGCGTGGTGATCGTGGCCGACGGCACCGAGGCCGCCGCCAAGCGCCTGGCGCGCGTGCTGGTCAACGACAGCGGCTCGGGCGTGATGCGCCACGCCGACGCCGGCTACCAAAGCGCAATCGACACGGCCAAGCGCAATGGCCTGAACCTCCCGATGATCAAGTAAGGTTGTAGACATGAACCACCACCATCACGCACTCACCCTGCAACCCGGCCAGCTGCTTCTATCCGACCTGCGCGCCGTCTGGGCCGCGCCGGTGCAGCTCACCCTGGCCGACGAGGCCTGGGATGCGATCAAGGCCTCGGCCGCCACCGTGAAATCCATCGTCGCCAAGGGCGACCCGGCCTACGGCATCAACACCGGCTTCGGCATCCTGGCCAAGGCCCATATCCCGCACGACCAGCTGGCGACCCTGCAGCGCAACCTGATCCTGTCGCACGCGGTGGGCACCGGCGAACTGCTGTCGGACACCATCGTGCGCCTGATCCTCCTGACCAAGATCGGCAGCCTGGCGCGCGGCTACTCGGGCGTGCGCCCGGTGATCATCGAAACGCTCATCAAGATGCTCAACGCGGGGATCATGCCGGCGATTCCCGCACAAGGTTCGGTGGGCGCCTCGGGCGACCTGGCGCCGCTGGCCCACATGACCCTGCCGATGCTCGGCGTCGGCCAGGTGCGCGTGAACGGCGAACTGCTGGATGCGGCGGACGCCCTGCGCGCGGCCGGCATCGAACAGATCGAGCTGGAAGCGAAAGAAGGCCTGGCCCTGATCAACGGCACCCAGGTCTCGACCGCGCTGGCCCTGCACGGCCTGTTCATGGCCGAGCGCCTGCTGGAAGCGGGCATGGTCACCGGCGCCCTGTCGGTCGACGCCGCGCGCGGCAGCGACGCGCCCTTCGATGCGCGCATCCACGCGGTGCGCGGCCAGCCTGGGCAGATCGCCGCGGCCAACATCTACCGCCAGCTCGTGGCGGGCAGCGCCATCCGCGCTTCGCACCTGGTGGGCGACGAGCGCGTGCAGGACCCGTACAGCCTGCGCTGCCAGCCGCAGGTGATGGGCGCCGTCATGGACCTGATCGCCAACGCCGGCCGCACGCTCCTGATCGAGGCGAATGCCGTCACCGACAACCCGCTGCTGTTCGAAGGCGGCGAGATTATTTCTGGCGGGAATTTCCATGCCGAACCGGTGGCCTTCGCCGCCGATACCCTGGCGCTGGCGATCGCCGAGATCGGCGCCCTGGCCGAGCGCCGCATCGCGCTGCTGATCGACGCCAACCTGTCCGGCCTGCCGGCCTTCCTGGTGCGCGAGCCGGGCCTGAACTCGGGCTTCATGATCGCCCACGTGACGGCGGCCGCGCTGGCCTCGGAAAACAAGTCGCATGCCCACCCCGCCAGCGTGGACAGCCTGCCGACCTCGGCCAACCAGGAAGACCACGTCAGCATGGCGACGTTCGCGGCGCGCCGTCTCGACCAGATGGCGCACAATACGGCTGTTATCGTGGCGATCGAACTGCTGGCGGCGGCCCAGGGCATCGAATTCCACCGTCCGCTGACCAGTTCCGGCATCCTGGAGCAGGTGCACGCCGCCCTGCGCGCCAAAGTTGCTCCCTACGATGCCGACCGTTTCTTCGCGCCGGATATCGAGGCGGCGCGCCGCATGGTCGTCGGCGGCGAGCTGTCGGCCGCGTGCAAGGAGCTGTTCACGGTGCTGCACCCGTAATCAACAACATCAGGAGTCGCAATGGAGTTCCGGTTCAAGGCAGGCAGGCTTCCCATGCTGGTGTCGATGCCCCACGTGGGCACCGATATTCCCGACGAGGTCGCGGGGCGGCTCGCGCCCTGCGCGCAGGCGCGCGCCGACACCGACTGGCACCTGCCGGAACTCTATGGCTTCCTCGAGGAGATGGGCGTGTCGGTGCTGTCGGCGCGCTGGTCGCGCTACCTGATCGACCTGAACCGCCCGCCCGAGAACACCAACCTGTATCCGGGCATGAGCACCACCGGCCTGTGCCCGGTCGACACCTTCGGCGACGAAAAGCTCTACCTGGAAGGGAAGGAGCCCGATGAAGCGGAAGTGCGCCGGCGCCTGGACCGCTACTGGACGCCCTACCACCACCAGCTGCGCACGGAACTGGACCGGCTCAAGCGCGAGTTCGGCAGCGTGGTGCTGTGGGATGCGCACTCCATCGCGTCCGTCGTGCCGCGCTTCTTCGAAGGCCGGCTGCCCGACCTGAACTTCGGCACCGCCGAAGGCAAGTCCTGCGCCCAAGGCCTGGAAGACGCGGTGGTGGGCATTGCGCGCGCCCAGGACCGCTTCAGCATCGCCGTCAACGGCCGCTTCAAGGGCGGCCACATCACCCGCCACTACGGCCAGCCGCAAGAAAACGTGCACGCGATCCAGCTCGAGATGTGCCAGTGCCTGTACATGAACGAGGCGCCACCCTTCGCATACCGCCCGGACGTGGCGGCCGAGGTGCAGCCCCTGCTGCGCGCCATGATTGGCGGCGCGGTGGAATGGGTGCAGGGGAGCGGGCGCTCATGAGGGCCTTGTTCGCGCGCCATGCGCTGCTGCCCGGCGGGTGGCGGCGCGACGTGCTGGTCGAGTGGGACATCCACGGCGACCTGACCCGCGTCCAAGCCGATTCGCCGCCGCCGCTGAACGTGGCCCGCGCCGACTACGTCCTGCCGGGGATGGTCAACCTGCATTCGCACGCCTTCCAGCGCGCGCTGGGCGGGCTGACCGAGCGCGCAGGCGACGGGCCGGACAGTTTCTGGACCTGGCGCGACCTGATGTACCGCTTCGCCGCCAGCATCACGCCCGAGCAGATCGAGGCCATCGCCGCCCAGCTGTTCTCCGAGTGCCTGCGCCACGGCTACACTTCGGTCTGCGAATTCCATTACCTGCAGCGGGCTCCCGACGGCCAGCCCTATGCGCGCGTGGCGGAGACCGCGGAACGCGTCGCCGCGGCCGCCCAGGCCGCGGGCATGGGCTTGACCCTGCTGCCGGTGCTGTACAGCCATGCCGGCTTCGGCGAGCAGCCGCTCAAACCCGCGCAAGGGCGCTTCCGCACCGGCGTGGACGACGTGCTCGGCATCGTCGAGGCGCTCGCGCCGCTGCGCAACGGCCAGCTCGAAGTCGGCGCCGCGCCGCACTCGCTGCGCGCGGCCACCCTGGACCAGGTGCGCGCACTGGCGGCGGCGCTGCCACCGGCGCGGCCGCTGCACATCCACATCGCGGAGCAGCAGGCCGAGGTCGAGCAATGCCTGGCCTATGCCGGCAAGCGCCCGGTCGAGTACCTGATGGACGGGGTCGCGCTCGACGCGCGCTGGTGCATGGTGCACGCCACCCACCTGAACGATGGCGAGGTGCAGGCGCTGGCGCGCAGCGGCGCCATCGCCGGCCTGTGCCCGACCACCGAGGCCAACCTGGGCGACGGCCTGTTCCCGCTCGAAGCCTTCCTCGCGGCCGGCGGCGCCTTCGGCGTGGGCAGCGACAGCCATGTGTCGCAAAGCCCGGTCGAGGAACTGCGCTGGCTGGAGTATGGCCAGCGCCTGGTGCACCAGCGCCGCAATATCGCCGTCAAGGGCGAACAGCGCGACGTGGGCGAATTCCTGTGGCAGGCCGCCCTGCGCGGCGGGGCCGCGGCGGCGGGACGGCGCGTGGGTGCGCTGGAAGAGGGCAGGCGCGCCGACCTGCTGGTCCTCGACGGCGGCCATCCGAACCTGGATGGCGTGCTGGATGCGGACGTGCTGGGTCGATTCCTGTTTTGCGGTAACGACAACCTGGTGCGCGACGTGCTGTGCGGCGGGCGCTGGGTGGTCCAGGGTGGGCGGCACATGGCGCAGGATGCGATCGCGCAGCGCTATCGCCAAGCTGTCAAACAATTGCGGGAGGGGAGCCAATGACCGTCTTGATTCCATTCGCAGGATTGTCGCCGGTGCCGTGGAAGAACGGCGGCGGCAGCACCATCGAGATCGCCATCGGCCCGCCGGACGCCGGCTTCGAGGACTTCGACTGGCGCGTCAGCCTGGCCACCATCGCCGAGGACGGCGCCTTCTCGCAGTTCCCGGGCGTGGACCGCACACTGGCCCTGGTCGATGGGCACGGCATGACCCTGCAGATCGACGGCGAGCCGAGCCTGATCAGCGAGGCCGAGCCGGTGGCCCAGTTCGACGGCGCCTCCGAGGTGTCGGCAAAGCTCAGCCGCGGCGTGACGACGGACTTCAACGTCATGACGCGCAGCGAGCGCTGCTACCACCAGTTCGGACGCCGCCGCCTGAGCGGCGATTCCCGCTTCGTGACGCGCGCCGACGTGACGGTCTTGTTCCTGGCCGAGGGCGACAGCCTGGAGCTGTCCAGCGACGAGGAGCGCATCGGCCTGGTGCGCTACGACGCCGTGGTGCTCGACCCGGACCACACCTGGAACCTGGAAGCGGGGCAGGCGACCATCTACATCGTCGACATCAACTACCACTCGGACGAGGACGACGAGGAAATGTATGAGTGAAGCGGACCTGCTGTTCACCAATGCCCACCTGGCCACGATGGCCGAGGGCTACGGTGAACTGCGTGACGCCGCGCTGGCGGTGAAGGACGGGCGCATCGCCTGGATCGGCCCGCGCGCGGACGCTCCGCCCGCGGCGCGCGAGCACGACTGCGGCGGCGCCTGGATCACCCCGGGCCTGGTCGACTGCCACACCCACATCGTCCACGCCGGCAACCGCAGCAACGAATGGGAGGCGCGCCTGAACGGCGCCACCTACGAGGACATCGCGCGCCAGGGCGGCGGCATCATGTCCACGGTGCGCGCCACGCGCGAGGCAAGCGTCGACGCGCTGGTGAGTGAAAGCCTGCCGCGCGTGCGCGCCATGCTGCGCGAAGGGGTGACGACGCTCGAGATCAAGTCCGGCTACGGGCTGGAGCTGGAAGCGGAAGCGCGCATGCTGCAGGCGGCGCGCCGCCTCGGCGAACAGCTGGGCGTGCGGGTGCGCACCACTTTCCTCGGTGCGCACGCGCTGCCGCCGGAATTCGCGGGCCGCGCCGACGACTACGTGACGGAAGTGTGCGAGCGCATGCTGCCGCGGCTGGCGCAGCAGGGACTGGTCGACGCGGTGGACGCCTTCTGCGAGCGCATCGGCTTTTCCAACGCCCAGACCGAGCGGATCTTCGCCGCCGCGCGCGCGCTCGGCCTGCCGGTCAAGCTGCACGCCGAACAGCTGTCGGACCAGCAGGGGGCCGCCCTGGTGGCGCGCTACAAAGGGCTGTCGGCCGACCATCTCGAATACCTGTCGCCGGAAGGCGTGGCCGCGATGGCGGCGGCGGGCACGGTGGCCGTGCTGCTGCCGGGCGCCTACTACTTCCTGCGCGAGACCACGCCGCCGCCGGTGGCCGCCCTGCGCGAAGCGGGCGTGCCGATGGCGGTATCGACCGACTGCAATCCGGGCACCTCGCCCATGACATCGCTGCTGCTGGCGATGAACATGGCCTGCACCTTATGGCGCCTGACGCCGCAGGAGGCGCTGCTCGGCACGACGCTGCATGCCGCCCGCGCGCTCGGGCTGCAGGACGAGATCGGGACCCTGGAAGTGGGCAAGCAGGCCGACCTGGCCGTGTGGGACATCGCCCGCCCGGCGGACCTGGCCTATGCGATCGGCTTCAATCCTTGCAAGGCAGTGTTCAAGGCCGGCATATTGTAGGTTGGGCGGCTCTCCCGCTCACCCTACGTGACATTTCCCGTATTGAAAAACAATTGCTTGATAACGCTCAAAGCAAGCTTTTCCACGTCGGTAATGATGACCTACATGGTAACAGTTCAAGCGGTAACCAAATGTAAGGTTTAATGGATCGTTAAGGATGCACGTCTATAGTGATCCTCAGTGATTCCCATCTCCCCTCCCCATTTTGTCAAAAATGGGTTCGCCCACGGCGCCCAAGGCCCCGTGGGTTTTTCTTTGCGTTGCGGTTTCAGCGGCGCTCGGCCAGGGCGTCCAGGCTGTCACCCGTGACGCGGCAGATGCGCCAGTCGGGCAAGATATCCGCGCCCATGGCCTTGTAGAACTGGATCGCCGGTTCGTTCCAGTCCAGCACCGACCACTCGAAGCGGCCGCATTCGCGCTCCACCGCGATCTGCGCCAGGTGCTTGAGCATCTGGGTGCCGTAGCCCTTGCCGCGGTGGACCTGGCGCACGTACAGGTCTTCCAGGTAGAGGCCCTTCTTGGTGAGGAAGGTCGAGAAGTTATGGAAGAACAGCGCGAAGGCGACCACTTCGCCGTTCTCTTCGCCGATGATGGCTTCGCAGGCCGGGCGTACGCCGAACAGGCCTTCGTGCAGCATGGCTTCGGTGGCGACCACCAGGTGTTCGAGTTTCTCGAACACGGCCAGTTCCACGATCATGCCGTGGATATGGGAGACGTCGGAAGGCTGGGCGGGGCGGATGGAAAAGACGGTGTCAGTGCTCATGGCGTTTCGATGGCGTTGTTCAGGTTAGCGGATTGCACCGGTGTGGCTGCGGGTGCGCGCAGGGCCCAGGCCACGCTGGCCAGGCAGACGATCATGCCGAGGAATTCGACGGGACCGGGACGGTAGCCTTCGAGCTGGATCGACAGCAGTACCGACAGCACCGGCGTGACCACGCCGATATAGACCGCCTTCTGCGGCCCGATGCGGCTGATCAGGGTGAAGTAGGCGAAGAAGGCGATCACCGAGCCGAAGATCGACAGGTAGACGAGGCCCATCCAGTAGCTCCCTGCCTCCGGCAGGTCGAAGGATTCGCCGTTGGCGAGGGACCAGGCGGCGACCATGGACGCGCCCCACAGCATCGACCAGGCCATGGACAGCGGCAGGTTGGCGCACTGCTCCTTGACCTTGCCGACCACGATGCTGCCGGCCGAACTGGCAAGGGTGGCGACCAGCGCCAGGATCACGCCGGCCAGGAATTCTCCGCCGCCGCCCGATTGCAGGTCGTGCCAGGCGGTGGCGATCGAGTGGTAGAAGAGCATGGCCACGCCGGCGGTGGCGGCGGCCCCGCAGGCCAGGGTGCGGCGGCCAATGCTTGTTCCGAAGAAGATGCGGCTCCACATGGGCGTCCAGAACACCATCAGCGCGAACATCACGGCCACCAGGCCGGACACCACGTGCAGCTCGGACTCGTAGGTGCAGACATAGGAGATGCCGAAGGTCAGGAAGCCTTGCAGCGCCATCCAGCCCTGGGTGCGCCAGGGCAGCAGCAGGCGGTCGCGGCGCACCAGGCAGATGGCGAACAGCGCGGCGGCGGCGAGGAAGAAGCGGTAGGCCACCGAGACGGAAGGGGCCACGTGCCCCAGTTGCAAGGTGATGGCCCAGAAGGTGGAGCCCCAGATCAGGCAGGCGACGGTGAACAGGACGGAAGAAGGCATCGCGGAAGTATACGTGGTCCGCGAGTTTCACGCATGCATCTTGTATGAGCTGCCCGGTGCCGCATTCGTCGGGTGGACGGGGCCCCGTCCACCCTACGGTTCAATAGGCGAGATTCATGCGCCGATACAAGAAGCTCAACACGAACAGCGGCCCAATCAACAGGAAACGCAAGTCGTCAAAAAACGACGGCTTCTTCCCCTCGATCTTGTGTCCGATGAACTGCCCGATCCAGGCCACGACGAAGATCGCGATCGACACCGGCAGCACCGTCATCTCCGGCAGCAAGGCCAGCAGCGCCAGCATGGCGAGGCTCATGGCGCCCATGCCCAGCGCGAAGGGACGCGACAGCTTGAGGTAGTAGTACAGCGATCCCAGCACCACGGCCAGCGCCACCACCGGATGAATGGCCCACAGGATGCCCAGCAGGCTGAACACGATCGCGGGAATGCACACGAAGTGGATCAGCTCATTGGTGTGGTCCTGGTGGCTCTCCGCGTACTTCGCCAGCAGGATGTCGATATTGCGCGGCGCCGAGGCGTGTTCCATGGTGGTCTCCGGTATGGTTTTTATGCGCCGATTCTACACCGACTGCCCGAGCCGGAAAGCGTCCGGCGGCAGCGGCGGCTGGGCCAGCGAGGAATCGGCCGGCTGCAGCCGCAGGTGCGGATTGCTGGCGAACAGCTCGGACACCCATTCCACGAACACCCTCACCTTGGCCGACAGGTGGCGGTTCTGCGGATACACGACGTGGATCGGCAGCGGATCGGAGCGCCAGTCCGCCAGCAGGCGCACCACGCGGCCGGTGGCGAGGTGTTCGGTCAGGAGGTAATCGGCCATGAAGATGATGCCCAGCCCCGACAGCCCGGCCTCGATGTAGGCATTCGAATCGTTCAGCGCGATCACCCCCGGCAGCGCCAGCTCGATACGCTCGCCGTGGCGCGTGAAGTCCCAGTTGTAGATCTTGCCGGTCTTGGCCGAAAAATAATTCACGCAGCGGTGGCGCTCGAGGTCGCGCGGGTGCTCGGGCATGCCGTAGCGCTCGATATAGGCAGGCGATGCGCAGGTGACGAAATTGACCACGCCGACCCGGCGCGCGATCAGGCTGGTGTCGTACAGCTCACCGCCGCGCACGGCGCAATCGACCCCTTCCTCGACCAGGTCGACCGGGCGGTCGCTGCTGCCCAGTTCCATGGTGATGTCGGGATAGCGCTCGAAGAACGCGGGCAGGGCGGGCAGCAGGATCTCGGACGACAGGCCGGTGGGCGCATCGACCCGCAGCCGCCCGCTCGGGCTGAGCCGGTGGCGCGAGAGCGATTCCTCGGCGTCGCGCACGTCCGACAGGATGCGCACGCAGCGTTCATAATAGGCGGCGCCGTCCGAGGTCACCGTCACCTGGCGCGTGGTCCGGTGCAGCAGCTTGGCCGACAAGGCGGTCTCCAGCGACTGCACCAGGGTCGAGACGGTCGCCTTGGGCAGCTGCAGGGCGTCCGCCGCCTTGGTAAAGCTGCCGCAGTCCACCACCTGGATGAACACTTCCATCGCCTGTAACTTGTTCATTTCCCGTCCTCCGAATGACAGAATCATGTCATTGTTCATCAATCCGAACAATCAATTCGGCTTTGCCATCTTTATCCGATTGTAGATGATGTCTATTATGTGTGCATCGCAACAAATAAAGTCGCAGTCACTTACGGAGCTGGTCATGAGCATTCGGGACGGAATCTTCACCACGGCCGCGGTCGCTGTCAGCGCAGTCGCCCTGGCGGGCCTGCTGGGCACGGACGCCTACTCGCGCGCCGCGGGCGCCGAAGCGCGCGGCCTGCACGCCCTGACCATGCAGATGCAGATGGCCTGCGCCGACGAGTGCGATGGCCAGCAAGAGCGCATTGTTCAGCTGCGTGAAATGCGCGACCCGGAGGCCGCCCGATGAGCGCGGTGCCGGAGAATCTCGCCCTCAGGGTGCGCGAACTCGACGTCGGCGGCGCCAACGGCCCGCTCGGGGCGCGCCTCTACGTGGCGGGCCCGGCGCCCAAGCGCGATACCCTGGTGGTGTTCTTCCACGGCGGCGGCTTCATCGCCGACGACATGGAGGATGCGGACGAATTCCTGCGCATGCTGGCCGAAAGCGACCACCAGCCGCTGGTGCTGGCCTCGCGCTACACGCTGGCCACCGTCAGCCCTTTCCCGGCGGCGGTCGAGGATGCGCATGCGGTGCTGCTGTGGGCAAAGAAGAACAAGACCAAGCTCGGCTGGACTGGCAAGCACCTGGTGGTGTCCGGCATCGAGGCGGGCGCCAACCTGGCGGCGGTGTGCGGCCTGATGTCGCGCGACCGCGGCGGACCGGCACTGGCCGGCCAGCTCCTGATCATGCCGATGCTCGATCCCGGCCTGACCACCTGCTCGATGCGCCAGATGACCCTGTGCCCGGACCGCGAAAAAGTGACCGCCGTCTGCGCCGAGGCCTACCGGGGCTACCTGCCGAACGCCGCCGACCGTGCCCACCCGTACGCGTCGCCGCTGCAGTCGAGCCGGCTGAAGAACCTGCCGCCGGCCCTGATCCTGTCGGCCGAGGACGACCCATTGCGCGACGAAGCCGAACAATACGGCGCCAAATTGATCAACGCAGGTGTGCGCACCACGGTGCGCCGCCTGCCTCCGGCTCAGCTGACCGACCCGAACGGACGCACCGAATGCGCGTGCAAGGTCCATGCGATGGGCGAGATCGGCATCTTCCTCTCGGGAATCGAGGGACAGGGAGGCGCGCCCGTCTAGCGCGTCGACATACCGGGTCCGGCCCGGATCCAGGCTGCCAAGCGGATGCCTTACCGAGTGTAGGGCAGGGGCAGCGCTTTACCTGCGGTTTTTGCAGGCATCGATATCAACGAAGGGAGTTCACCATGACCGACATGTGCCTACGCACCGCAAGGTGTCGACGCTAGCCAGCGTTCCCGACTGATCCACCGAATGACGTACCGACCGTGCCCACGGGCGCGGAAGGGCTTCTTTTTGCCTGCGTTTCCGCGATGGCGGGCACGCACGATTTTTTTGCAACACATAAGAAAGGTTAATCATGAATAGCCAACAACAATGGACGGGCAAACTCCGCATGATGGCCGCCGCCCTGGCGGTCGCCGGCCTGGCCGGCGCCGCGCTCACGGGCTGCGCCGACGCCAACAGCAATGACGCCCCAAGCGCCCCGAGCGCGCCGCCGGTGTCGGCGGCCGTCGTGGTCGAGAAGCCGGTGCTGGAGACCCAGGAATTCTCGGGCCGCCTGGAAGCGATCGACGTGGTCGAGATCCGCCCGCGCGTGTCGGGCTACATTACCGCCGTCAACTTCAAGCCGGGCGCCGAAGTGAAGAAGGGCGACCTGCTGTTCGTGATCGATCCGCGCCCCTACCAGGCCGAAGCCGACCGCGCCGGCGCGGCCGCCGCCGCCGCGAAGGCGCGCGCCGACCTGGCGCGCCTGGAACTGCAGCGCGCCGAGCGCCTGCTGCTGGACAAAGCCATCGCCCAGCGCGAGTTCGACGAGCGCTCCGCCAGCCAGAAGGAACTCGACGCCAGCGCTCGCGCCGCCCAGGCCCAGCACGAAGCGGCCAAGCTGAACCTGGCCTACACCCGCGTGCTGTCGCCGATCGACGGCCGTGTGTCGAAGGCCGAAATTACCCTCGGCAACCTGGTCGACGCCAGCGCCGTGCTGACCTCGGTCGTGTCGATGGACCGCATCTACGCCAGCTTCGACGGCGACGAGGACACCTACCTGCGCGTGAGCCGCCGCGCCCACGCCGGCCAGGCGGTGGACGTCAAGGTGGGCCTGGCCAACGAGGATGGCTTCCCGCACAGCGGCAAGCTCGAATTCGTCGACAACCGCCTCGACAGCGAGAGCGGCAGCGTGCGCATGCGCGCCACCCTCGCCAATGCCGACCGCCAGCTGGCGCCCGGCCTGTTCGCCCGCGTGCAGATCGCCGGCGGCGAACCGCGTCCGCAAGTCCTGATCACCGACCGCGCCGTCGGCACCGACCAGGACCGCAAGTTCGTGTTCGTGGTCGACAAGGACAACAAGGCCGAATACCGCGCCGTCAAGCTGGGACCGGCCATCGACGGCCTGCGCATCGTGCGTTCGGGCCTGAAGGCGGGCGAGAAGATCGTCGTCAACGGCCTGCAGCGCGTGCGCCCCGGCGCCCCGATCGCGCCCCAGGTCGTGCCGATGACGGCGACCGCGAGCGGCATCAAGGACACCAAGCTGGCCATGGCGGACGCCGGCGCCAAGGAGTAATCCATGAACTTCCCTAAATTCTTTGTCGACAAGCCGATCTTCGCGGCGGTGCTGTCGGTGCTCATCTTCGTCGGCGGCCTGATCTCGATTTTCAAGCTGCCGGTGTCGGAGTATCCGGAAGTGGTGCCGCCCTCGGTGGTGGTGCGCGCCCAGTATCCGGGCGCGAATCCGAAAGTGATCGCCGAAACCGTCGCCACGCCGCTGGAAGAACAGATCAACGGCGTCGAGGACATGCTCTACATGTCTTCGCAAAACACCTCGGATGGCGCGCTGGCGCTGACCGTGACCTTCAAGATCGGCACCGATGTCGAGCAGGCCGAGACCGCGGTGCAGAACCGCGTGCAGCGCGCCCTGCCGCGCCTGCCGGAAGAGGTGCGCCAGATCGGCGTCACCACGGTGAAGGCCTCGCCCAACCTGACCATGGTGGTCCACCTGAATTCGCCGAACGGCGCCTATGACGACCTGTACCTGCGCAACTACGCGGTGCTGAACGTCAAGGACCAGCTGGCCCGCATCAAGGGCATGGGCGAAGTGCAGATCTTCGGTTCGGGCGACTACGCGATGCGTGTCTGGCTCGACCCGCAAAAGGTCGCCGCCCGCAACCTGACCGCGGGCGACGTGGTCGCCGCGATCCGCGAGCAGAACGTGCAGGTCGCGGCCGGCGTGGTCGGCCAGGGCCCGGCCAAGGACGCCGACTTCCAGCTCACCCTGAACACCCAGGGCCGCCTGCAGTCGACCGAGGACTTCGGCCAGATCGTCCTCAAGACCAACGCGGACGGCGGCACCACCCTGCTCAAGGACGTGGCCCGCATCGAACTCGGTTCCAGTTCCTACGCGCTGCGCTCGCTGCTGAACAACAAGTCGGCGGTCGCGATCCCGATCTTCGCCGCTCCCGGCGCCAACGACCTGCAGTTGTCCGCCGATGTGCGCGCCAAGATGGAAGAACTGTCGAAGGACTTCCCGAAGGACGTCGCCTACAGCATCGTGTACGACCCGACCCAGTTCGTCCGCGAGTCGATCGACTCCGTCATCCACACCCTGCTGGAGGCCGTGGCCCTGGTGGCCCTGGTGGTGATCATCTTCCTGCAGACCTGGCGCGCCTCGGTGATTCCGCTGCTGGCGGTGCCGGTGTCGGTGGTGGGCACCTTCGCCGTGATGCTGGCCTTCGGCTTCTCGATCAACACCTTGTCGCTGTTCGGCCTGGTGCTGGCGATCGGCATCGTGGTCGACGACGCCATCGTGGTGGTGGAAAACGTCGAGCGCAACATCGCCAATGGCCTGAGCCCGCGCGACGCCACCATCCAGGCAATGAAGGAAGTCAGCGGCCCGATCATCGCGATCGCCCTGGTGCTGTGCGCCGTGTTCGTGCCGATCGCCTTCGTGTCCGGCCTGACCGGCCAGTTCTACCGCCAGTTCGCCCTGACCATCGCGATCTCGACCGTGATCTCGGCCTTCGCCTCGCTGACCCTGGCCCCGGCCTTGTCGGCCACGCTGCTGCAGCCGCATAACGCGCCGAAGGACCGCCTGACCCGCATGATCGACGCCGTGTTCGGCCGCTTCTTCGCCGGCTTCAACCGCTTCTTCACCCGTTCGTCGCACCAGTACGAAGTGGGCGTGAAGGGTGTCCTGCGCCGCAAGGTCGCCGCCCTGGGCGTCTACCTGGCCCTTGCAGTGGCAGGCGTGTTCATGTTCAAGGCGGTGCCGCCGGGCTTCGTGCCCCAGCAGGACAAGGCCTACCTGATCGGCTTCGCCCAGCTGCCGGACGCCGCTTCGCTGGACCGCACCGACGCCGTGATCCGCAAGATGTCCGCGATCGCCAAGGAAATCCCTGGCGTGGAATCCTCGGTCGCCTTCCCGGGCCTGTCGATCAACGGCTTCACCAACGCGCCGAACGCCGGCATCGTGTTCACCACCCTGGCGCCCTTCGACCAGCGCAAGGATAAATCGATGAGCGCGGACGCCATCGCGGCCGAGATCAACAAGCGCATGGGCGCCGTCGAAGAGGCTTTCGTGCTGGTGCTGTCGCCGCCGCCGGTCAATGGCCTGGGCACCACCGGCGGCTTCAAGATGATGATCGAAGACCGCGGCAACCTCGGCTACGATGAACTCAACAAGGCCATGCAGGCGCTGCAGGCGAAAGCCGCCCAGACGCCGGAACTGGCGGGTGTGTTCTCGAGCTTCCAGATCAACGTGCCGCAGCTGTTCGCCGACATCGACCGTGTGAAGGCCAAGCAGCTGGGCGTTTCGCTGGCCGAGATCAACCAGGCCCTGCAGGTCAACCTGGGTTCGGTGTACGTGAACGACTTCAACCAGTTCGGCCGTACCTACCAGGTGCGGGTCCAGGCCGACGCGCAGTTCCGCTCGCACGCCGAGCAGATCGAGCAGCTCAAGGTGCGCAACGACAAGGGCGAAATGATCCCGCTGTCCTCGCTCATGCGTATCAAGGACACCTATGGTCCGGACCGCGTGCAGCGCTACAACGGCTACGTCGCCGCCGAGCTGAATGGCGGCCCGGCGCCGGGCGTGTCCTCGGGCCAGGCCCAGGCCGCGATGGAAAAGATCGCCGCCGAAGTGCTGCCGAAAGGGATCAGCTACGAATGGACCGAGCTGACCTACCAGGACATCCTGGCCGGTAACACCATGATCTACGTGTTCCCGCTGTGCGTGCTGCTGGTGTTCCTGGTGCTGGCCGCCCAGTACGAAAGCTGGACCCTGCCGCTGTCGGTGATCCTGATCGTGCCGATGTCGATCCTGTGCGCGCTGATCGGCGTGAAGCTGACCGGTGGCGACAACAACGTCTTCACCCAGATCGCCCTGTTCGTGCTGGTGGGCCTGGCCTCGAAGAACGCGATCCTGATCGTGGAATTCGCCCGCGAGCTGGAAGACCATGGCCGCAGCGTCATCGACGCCGCGCTGGAAGCCTCCCGCCTGCGCCTGCGTCCGATCCTGATGACCTCGATCGCCTTCATCGCCGGTGTGATCCCGCTGGTGTTCTCGAGCGGGGCCGGCGCCGAGATGCGCCACGCGATCGGTATCGCCGTGTTCTCGGGCATGCTGGGCGTGACCTTCTTCGGCCTGTTCCTGACCCCGCTCTTCTATGTGCTGCTGCGCATGCTGGCGAAACGTTTCGAAAAGCCGGTGCACGCTCATGGTGCGGCGCATGGCAAGGAAGGAGTGCATTAAGATGAACAACATGATCGCAAGGGGCGTGGCCCCGCTGCTCGCGGCCTTGATCCTGACGGCCTGCGCCACCCCGGAATTCAAGCAGCCGAACGTCGCCACCCCGGCGGCCTTCCGCGAATCGCAGGTGCCGCAGTCCTCGGCTGAAGTCGCCGGCATCGAAGGCTCGCGCTGGAAGCCCGCGCAGCCGGCCGAACAGCAGCCGCGCGGCCAGTGGTGGCTGGCCTTCAACGACCAGGCGCTTACCGCCCTGGTCGATGAGGCCACCGCCAACAACGCCAACCTGGCCGTGGCGGCCGCCCGCGTGAAGCAGGCGCGCGCCATTGCCGGCATCGCCAACGCCGACCGCCTGCCGCAGGTGGGCATCGGCGTCGGCGCCCAGCGCGCCCGCCCGGCGCCTTTGGAAGCGAACCTGCCGCAAGGGACGCCGACCCAGGCCCAGACCACGTATAGCGCCAGCCTGACGGCGAGCTACGAGGTCGACCTGTTCGGCCGCGTGGCGGCGGGCGTCTCGGCCGCGCGCAGCGATGCGGCGACCTCCGAGGCCAATTACCGTTCCGTGCTGCTGTCGTTGCAGGCCGACGTGGCCCAGACCTACTTCCGCCTGCGCGCCCTCGATGCGGAGCTCGATACCGTCAACCGCACCGTGGGCCTGCGCGAGGAAAGCGTGAAGGTCACCCAGCGCCGCTTCGACCTTGGCGACATCGGCGAATTCGACCTGTCGCGCGCCCGCACCGAACTGGCCACCGCACGCGCCGAGGCCATCGGCCTGCAGCGCCAGCGCGCCACCACCGAGCACCAGCTCGCGGTCCTGCTGGGCAAGCCGGCGGCCGACTACGTGGCCGGCCCGAGCCCGCTGCTGGATGCGAGCCTGATGCCGTCGATCCCGGCCGGCCTGCCATCCTCGCTGCTGGAACGCCGTCCCGATATCGTGGCCGCCCAGCGCGCCATGGAAGCCTCGAACGCCCGCATCGGCGTGGCGCGCGGCGCCATGTTCCCGGCCCTGACCCTGAGCGCGGGCGGCGGCGGCATCGGCGGCACCTTTGCCGAGGTGTTCAAGTGGAGCAGCCGCTCGTGGGTCACCGGCGCCCTGCTGGCCATGCCCCTGATCGACGGCGGCCGCAACCGCAACAACGTGATCCGCAGCGAAGCCGCGCTCGAGGAATCGGTCGGTACCTACCGGCAGAACGTGCTGAGCGCCTTCGCCGAGGTCGAAGACAATCTGGCCGGCCTGCGCATCCTGGCGGGACAGGGCGAGCAGATCGACGCCGCCCTGGTGTCGGCGCGCCGCTCGGCCGACCTGGCGCAGAAGCTGTACGACGCCGGTCGCTCCAGCTACCTGGAACTGCTGGATGCCCAGCGCAACCTGGCTGCGGTCGAACGCACGGCGGTCCAGCTGCGCGGCAACCGGGCGGTAACGACGGTGGCCCTGATCCGCTCGCTGGGCGGCGGCTGGGATGGCGCGGGCGTGGAAGGAAAGACCCTGGCCCAGCACTGATCCAATCTCTCTCCCCAAGGCAAATCCGATTTGCCCTTTGCGGCGGTGCGCGCAAGCGCCCGCCGCTTTTTTATTGCCGCGCCGGATTCGGACGTTGGTGCAGAAGTAGCGAAACTACACAACCTTGCTGAATTCGTTTGACATGCGTATGCGGTAAACGACAGAATCCACCTGCCTTCCGTACCGTATTGACGGGAGGTTCGTAGTTTAGCTACCTCATGTTCGCGTAACAAAGAAACCTGTAGTTTCTGCTTTTTGAAGGAATCGAACCTAACCGCACTATACTCTTGGAGGAGACATGCAGAAAAAAGTGCGCATCAGCGCCATGCTTGCAACGATCATCCTGGCCTTCTCGGCCCAGGCCCATGCCGCCACCCCGGCGGCCCAATCCGGCAACAGCCAGGCTGTCCTGCTGCAGGGCTTCCACTGGAACTCTGCGAATTACAGCAATCCGAACTGGTACAACACCGTCCTGAATAACGTGGCCGACTTGAAGGGCATGGGCTTCACCCACGTGTGGTTCCCGCCGCCTTCGGACTCCGCGGCCGCCGAAGGCTACTTGCCGCGCCAGCTGAACAACCTGAACTCGAAATACGGCAGCTCGGCCGAACTGACCAACGTGGTGCGCGCCTTCACCAACAACGGCATCAAGGCGGTGGCCGACATCGTCGTCAACCACCGTGTCGGCAGCACCGGCTGGTCCGATCTCACCAACCCCAATTGGACCACCCACGCGATCGTCAACAACGACGAATGCAACTGCGGCCTGGGCAACGGCGACACGGGCGACGGCTTCGGCGCCGCACGCGACATCGACCACCGCAACGTGGGCGAAGTCCAGAACGGCATCACGACCTGGCTCAATTCCACCTTGAAGCCGGTGGGCTTCAGCGGCCTGCGCTTCGACTACGTGAAGGGCTTCGGCGCCAGCTACGCCGGGCAGTACGCGAACGCCTTCGGCGCCGAGTTCTGCGTGGGCGAGCTGTGGACGGACTTGAACCTGAACGACGTCAACCCGCACCGCCAGGCGATCATGAACTGGATCAACGGCACCAACAACAGCTGCGGCGCCTTCGATTTCACCACCAAGGGCCTGCTCAACGACGCGCTCGCGAACGGCAACTACTGGCGTTTGAAGGATTCTCAGGGCAAGCCGCAGGGTGCCCTCGGCTGGTGGCCGGCGATGTCGGTGACCTTCGTGGACAACCACGATACGGGTCCGTCCGAGAGCTGCGGCAATGGGCAAAACCACTGGCCGGTGCCGTGCGGCGCGGTGATGCAGGGTTACGCCTACATCCTGAGCCATCCGGGCATCCCGACGGTCTACTACCCGCACATCTACAACTGGAACCTGAAGACGCCGATCAAGGCGCTGATGGCGGCGCGCAAGGCGGCGGGGGTGCACTCGACGTCGCCGGTGGCGATCCAGCAGGCGACGCAGGGACTGTATGCGGCGATCGTCACGGGTTCGACGAAGCAGCTGGCGATGAAGATCGGGCCGAACAGCTGGAGCCCGGGGGCGGGGTGGACCTTGCAGACGTCGGGGACGAATTACGCGGTGTGGATGAAGTAAGTGGATGAAAACCAGTTAGCCTAAAAACGTCATCCCCGCGAAGGCGGGGACCCAAGTTCTGCCAGCGTTATCGATACGCTGGCAACTTGGATCCCCGTCTGCGCGGGGACGACGTTTTTTAGGCTAACTTAAACGGTTGCTGCTTTGGTGTTCAGAAGCTCGCCTTGAACTGCACACCATACGTGCGCGGTTCGTTGACGATGCCGGTCAGGTTGTTGAAGTCGATCGCGCCCAGCGACTGGATACGGTTGGTGATGTTGCGGCCATACGCTGCCAGCTCGTACTTGCCGTCGTTCCAGCGGTAACCCACGCGCACGCCGCCTTCCAGCAGCTCCTTGGCCTTGTACTCGGCCGCTTCGTACAGGAAGAAGTTGTACGAGGTGCGGTAAGCCCAGTCGGTGAAGGCGTAGATCTCGCCATTGCCCAGCGGCTGGCTGAAGCGCAGGGTGAAGTTATGCTGCCACTTCGGTGCGCGCGGCAGCGGGTTGCCGTCGATGATGGCGGCGGAGCCGATCACGTTGCCGTTCGCGTCCGTGAAGTTGCGGCGCGGGTCCTGGGTGGTGCAGCCGCTGCCGCAGGACTGCACGAACAGGTTCGGGTCCTTGATCTCGGTGTCGTTATAGCTGGTGCCGAAGGTCATGCTCCAGGCGTCGCTCAGGTTGGCCTGGAAGTCCAGTTCCACGCCGCGGCCGGTGACCTTGTCGGCGTTGACCAGCTGGTTCATGTTGACGGTGCCCGATCCGGCGGTCAGCTGCTTGTCCTTCATGCGGTAGTCGAACACGGTGGCCGACAGGCGCGCACGGCGGTCGAACAGGTCCTGCTTGACGCCGAATTCCACCGACACGATCTTCTCGGCGTCGGCCTGCGACGGCAGCGAGGTCAGGTCGAACAGGCGGCCCTGCATCGACGCGGCGCGGTAGCCGGTTGCGATGCGGCCGAACAGGTTGGTGTCCTTGTTGAGGGTGTAGGTACCGCTCAGGTCCCAGCTCACGTTGCTCGACGAGTCGTGCAGCGGCAGGAAGGTCGAACCGCCGGTCTCGACGCGGCGCGCCACGAAGTCCTTCTTGTCCTTGGTGTAGCGCAGGCCGGCGCGCAGCTTGAAGGCGTCGGTCACGGTGTAGTTCACGGTGCCGAACACCGCCCACGACTTGGAATCCTGCTCCTGGGTGGCGTAGTTGAAGTTCTGCGGGTTGCCCGGGGCCAGCGAGTCGAAGGAGATCGAATCGATCTGGATCTGCTCGTCGAAGTAGAACAGGCCGGCGATCCACTGCAGCGGGCCCTTGTTGTTGGACTCGACGCGGAATTCCTGGGTCAGCTGCTTGTGGTCGGGAACCAGGTCGGCGGTTTCCACGACGAAGGGGATGAAGCCCGGGCCCATCGGCTGGGCGTAGACCGCGCCGTAGCCGCCATCGACGTCGGCGCGGCTGAAGAACTCCAGCGTCTCGTAGCCGGTGATCGAGTGGAAGGTCATGCCCGGGGTATCCCAGCGCAGGCGCAGGTTGCCGCCCTTGTTCTTGAGGCTCTGGGTATTCAGGCCGTCGCTCGGGTACGAATCGTAGTCGAAGTTGTCGACCAGCTCGTTGGTGCCCTTCTTGAGGATGTTGGCGCGGAACAGGGTGGCGTTGCCGTCCATGTCGCGCGCGTGCAGGTTCAGCAGGGCGCTGAAGTCCTTGTTCGGCTTGAGCAGGAACTGGATGCGGCCGGCGTTGTCCTTGTAGCCTTCGAAGTCGCGGGTCGGCGCGTTCGGGCGGTCGTTGTGCACGCGATCGCCGCGGTGCTGGGACTGCACCGAGATGCGGGTGGCGAAGACGTCGTTGGCCGGCAGGTTGATGGCGCCTTCGACGTTGCGCACGCGGTCCTTGCCGAAGCCGACGTTGACGTAGCCTTCCTTGCGGAACACCGGCTTGGCCGAGTCGAACTTGATCACGCCGGCCGGGGAGTTACGGCCGAACAGGGTGCCCTGCGGGCCGCGCAGCACTTCGATCTGGTCCACGTCGAACACCGGGAAGCCCTTCAGCATCGGGTTTTCCTGCACGATGTCGTCCATCACCAGGCCCACCGGCTGCGAGGCGTTCAGGTCGAAGTCGGTGTTGCCCAGGCCACGGATGTAGAAGCGCGGGAAGGTACGGCCGTAGTCCGATTCCACGGACACGGACGGCGAACGGCCGCTCAGGAAGCGGATGTCCTGGCCGCCGGAAGTCAGCACGTCCAGCTTCTCGCCCTTCACGGTGGCCACCGACATCGGCACGTCCTTGATGTTTTCCGCGCGGCGCTGCGCGGTCACGATCACGGTTTCGAGCTGGCCGGGCTTCTTCGCCTCTTCGGCCGGCGGGGTTTCTTGCGCCTGTGCGGCATGCAGGGGGAAGGCGCTGGCGACGGCCAGGGCGAGCAGGGAGTGCTTGAAGCGGGTATCCATACCTGAGGGTCCTATCAATAAAAAATCCGGTTGTCGCAAGGGTGGGCGGCAAGACATATCGTGTCCGCGCTCTCGGTCATTGCATAGACAAGATGGGCAATATTGCAGTTTGACCAATCGGTAAGGGGTTGATCAAGCGTAAATATGAAAAAGCCATGATTGCGTTGCGGGAATGCAACGATGCGCTGTGGTGTACATACGTTTCGCAACCCAGAGGCAGGGGTGGGCACCATGCCCGGCGCCGCTAGAATGGCGGTATGCCGACCGCTTCCTCTCCCATCCTCACGGGCTTGGCGCCCGTCATTACCCCTGACGTGCGCATCTTGGTGCTGGGCAGCTTTCCCGGCGCCGCCTCGCTCGCCGCGCAGCAGTACTACGCGCATCCGCGCAACCAGTTCTGGCGCCTGATCTCCGCCGTGACGGGCGAGGACCTGGCCTCGCTGCCCTACGCCGAACGCCTGCCCCGCCTGCTGGCCCACCATGTCGGACTGTGGGATGTGCTGGCCGCCTGCGAGCGCGAAGGCAGCCTGGACTCCGCCATCCGCAAGCCGGCCGCGAACGACTTCGAACGCCTGCGCGCACTGTGCCCGCGGCTGGAAACGGTGGGCTTCAACGGCCAGGCGTCGGGCAAGTTCGCGCCGCAGTTCGCGACGCAGGGCTACCGCACCGTGGTGCTGCCGTCGAGTTCACCGGCGCACATGGCCATGGACTTCGCGCAGAAGCTGGAAGTGTGGCGCCAGCTCGCGGCGCTGCCTGCCGCGCCGGTGCAAGCGCACTTGTTCTGACAGGCGTTCAGCCGCAACAGGCTTGCATGCGGTTGCGCAGCACTTCGGCCGCCGTCGCGAAAGGCAGGAGTACGACCACGGCGACGGCCGTGCAGGGATTGCGCGAGCCGGCGGCAATCAGCAATGCCGGCAGGCCCGTGATGCGGCTGCCCCGGTAGTACAGGGAGAGGCGCCGGCTCGTCGCCGACCGCAGGACTCGCACGGAAACGGGTGTCTCCCCAAGTGCCTGCGGCGCATCGTCCAGTGCCCGCAGTTCAGGGCGCGCCGGACATGCGTCGGGAAGTCGCAACTGCCACACCAATCCGGCCCGCTTCAAGAGCATGAGCGTCCACCAGCCGGGATCCCATTCGCCCGCATACAGTCCGAGCCTGGCCGAGCCTGGAAATGCATGGTGGTTGTTGTGCCACGATTCGCCCATCGTCAGCAGCGCGGCAAAGCGGACATTGCGCCCCTGGACGGCGGCGCCGTCGACCGCATGGTGCATGCCGCCGTGATTATGCGCGAACCAGCCGATCAGCCAGTGGCCGGTGACACCGGCGGCAATGCGGGCGCACACGCCCCAGATGACGAAGGCCCAGCCTCCGGCCAGGTAGAGGAGCAGGGCGGGCGGCAGCTGCTGCAGCATCCAGCTGCGCTCCAGGAAGCGGTAGAAACGGTCGTTGGCGACGGATGCGCGCACGGGCAGGGCGGGCGGCGCATCGAGCTGCAGCTCGCAGTGCAGCTGCCACCAGCCGTCGAGCAGGAAGGGGCGGCCATGGCGCAGGTAATCATGGCAGTGAGGCTGGCTCTGGGAATGATCACGCAGGTCGTGCTGGGCCAGCAAGCCGAGCGGTCCGGAGAGCCCTACCTGGACGCCCATGTAGACCAGGACGTATTCCAGCCAGCCGGGGCAGGCGAAACTATCGTGGATCAGCTTGCGGTGGCTGCCCAGCGAATGGCCGAACAGCAGGACCGCCGCGGTGAGCACGACGAAGAGCGCGAAGGCGCTCCAGCTGAAGGTCATGGCGCCGCCGACGATGGCGGTGGCCGTCATGCCCGTCCACCACAGCGACTTGACCGGAGACCACCTGACGGTTCCGTTGACGACGTT
Organism: Massilia sp. DD77; assembly: GCF_036961685.1. Taxonomy (NCBI): domain Bacteria; kingdom Pseudomonadati; phylum Pseudomonadota; class Betaproteobacteria; order Burkholderiales; family Oxalobacteraceae; genus Massilia; species Massilia sp. DD77. Next base: position 11,490 of record NZ_JBAMDH010000030.1, on the reverse strand, counting down.
TCCGAGAGTGGGCTTGGTCATGGCGGTCTCCTTTCCGGCCTCAGGCCGGCTTGCGCTTCTTCGCGAGGGTTTTCGAGGCGCGCTTGAGCGGCGCGGCGGTGGGACAGAGCTCGAACATGAAACCAGACAGGTGATTGACCAGGCTTTCGCCGTTGAGCCGGTAGTGGACGAACTGTCCGCGCCGTTCGCTCAGGACCAGCCCCGCGTTTTCCAGCACCGACAGGTGGCGCGAGGTACCCGGGGCGCTGATCGCCAGCTGTTCCGCCAGCTCGGACGTGGTCAGCTCGGCATGCGAGAGCAAGGCCAGGATCTTTCGCCGTGGCAGCGAGGCGAGCGCCTCGAAGGTTTTGTCCAGGTTTGAGTTCATTGCTTAATTAACTAATTGGTTAATCGTAGTGTGGGCCGGTTTGTCCGCTTCGTCAAGCGCGCCCGCGGGGCGGTGGCGCCTGGAGAGCTAGTGGTGCGGCGTCCTGACCCGGACGCGCTGCTTGTCGTGGGCGCCGCCGCGCGGGCAGGCCATCGGTCTCAATCCCTTGTCGAGGCAGATCCAGACTTCCTTGAGGCGGCTGCCGGAAGCGACCTTGACGCGCAGGCTGTCCGCCGGCAGCGCGGGATTGAGCTTCAGGAAGGAGTGCTTGATCGCGCCGGCGGTGGTCTCGGCCAGGCTGTCCGGCGCCGCCTGCGCGCTTGCGCCCAGCATGGCGGCCGTGGTCGGCCGGCGCAGCCCCGCATACACCTTCTCGATGTCGGCGAAGTAGCGGTCCGGGGTGGACCAGCCACAGGTGCCGTGGGCCTGCCATTCGTTCTGCATCAGGTTCGCGCTCGGCATCATGCAGAAATGGCGCTTGAGCAGCGCGGGCGGCAGCGCGTTCGATGCGCGGCAATGGCGAGGGTGGTGCTTGCTGGACGAAGCGTTGCCGTTCTGGGGCCATAGTCCGTGGACGACCCACTCGAAGCGGTTTCTCGATGAGCACTGGAAGGCATCCTGGTTGCCGCCGCGCCGCTTGCGCGCTCCCTCGCAATACTGCGGTGACCATGACAGCACCAGCGCGTGGTAGTCGACCGGCTGGTCAGCGTTGACGTAATCGGCCCGGCGCGGCGCCGGGCTCTCGACACTGGCGGGCAGGGCGCAGACTTCCTGCGCGCTTCCCGTAACAGCGCTCTGCGCCAGCGCAAGCGCCAGCAGGGCGGTTTTCCAACGCATTCACTCCTCGACGGTTGCGGTCAATCCGCCATGGTATCAGCGGATCCTCGTCCCCGTCTGCACCAGTGTGCGCAGGTAGTGGAGCTTGGACGAATACACCTCGCGCATGTCGCTGCTGGTGCTGTTGTTCACGGCCAGCGTGATGTGCTCGCGCGCGTCGCTCATGTGGCCCAGGCGCAGGTGGGCGATGCCGAGCCAGAAGCGGAACTCGTCGTTGAAGGGCGCGCGCTTGACCTCGCGTTCGAACAAGTCCCTGGCGCCGTCGAAGTCGCCGGCCTTCAGCGCCACCATGCCCTGGTCGAAGAAGTGATAGGGCGGATAGGGCTCGATGGCGGCGATGCGTTTTTCCAGTTGCTGCGCTTCGAGCGGCCGGCCCAGCTTCACCAGCAGCGGCTGCAGGTTGCGCAGCACGGCCAGGTTTTCCGGTTCGCGCGTGAGGGCGGTGCGGAAAGCCTGTTCGGCCAGGGCCAGGTCGCCATGGCGCTGGTAGACCACGCCCAGGGTGTTGAGCGGCGAGACTGCGCCAGGGCGCGCCGAGACCGCCGCCTTGGCCCACCAGTAGGCGTCGTCGGTGCGCTGCTGCACCAGCGCTTCGGCGGCCCGGTTGTTCAGGTAGAGCGCGACGATGTCTTCTTCCTCGAGCTGGCGGCTGCGCAGCTTGGCCGCGTCGTCGCGCGGGATGAAGTCGACCACCAGGTGCCGGTCCGGATCGTAGCCGCGCTGGATGTCGGTGGCGCGCTCGCCCAGGCTGATGTTGACGTGGTTGCTGGCGAGGTAGAGTCCGCCGGCGCGGCTCCACAGGTCATCCACGTTGACGCTCTGGAAATGCACCGGCATGCCGAGTTCCTTCGCGAACGCGGCCGTCATGATCACCAGCGACAGGCAGTTGCCCGAACGCGCTTCGTAGGTCTGGGCGGCGGTGCGCGTGACCTTGGATTCGTACTCGAGCTTGAGGTCGGTCTTGCTGTACAGCGCCTCGATCAGGCCGTGGCGCGCGCCACGGTTGCGCAGCAGCTGGGTGAAGGTGGGACTGTTCAGGTAGGCCCGCATGGCCGGGCTGAGCTTGAACAGGTTCTCGGCGCTCACCGGTTCGGAGGGCGGCGCGAAGCCGGCGTCGGCGAACAGTGCGGGCGGCGCACTCGCCGGCATGACGCTGGCGCATCCGGCCAGGGCTGCCGACAATAGCAAAATGATCAGGCGCTTCATGACTCCTCCGGCGTAGCTACTTTTTGTCTCAAGTATCTGCCTGCCGGAAGACTCTGTCAAAAGTATGTATTGACGCGTGCTCAGTCTGCGTGGAAGGCTTCGAGCAGTTCGTCGAGCAACTCGGCGGTTTCCTCGCCGGACAGGCCGAGGTAGGCGCAGGCGGCGTCGCCGCCCTTGCCCCATTCCAGGGATTCGGCCTGGCCCTGGTAACTGCACAGGGCGCTTTCGGCCAGCACCGACAAGGCCACCAGCGAGCGCACGGCGGGCGCGGTCGCGCTGTCGTCGAGGACAGCGAAGTCATGGTGGTGCAGGATGGCCCATCCGACGTCGCCAGACAGGCCCCAGTTGCGCGCAAGCAGGCAGCCGACGGCCGCATGGCTGGTGCTGTGGCGCTCGTCCTCCAGCGCCGTGAACGGACGCAGCGCTTCGAGCGAGGCGTCGGCGTAGGTGGCGGCGTAGTCGGGGAAACGGTCCATCAGCAAGGGCACGCCGGTATCGCAGAACAGGCCGAAGGTATGGGCCACGTCCGGCTCGCCCACGCGCAGGCGGCGCGACAGGAACACCATGGCTTCGGCACGGCGCGAGGAAACATCCCAGAAGGTCGCCAGGGCGGCGCTATTGGCGGGAATCGCCTGGCGCGCCAGCAGGCCGGTCATCAGGGCCGCCACCTGGTTGATGCCCAGGAACAGGATGGCCTGCTCGACCGACTTGGCCTTGCGGCGCCCGCCATAGATCGAGGAGTTGGCCAGCTTGAGCAGGGCGCCCGACATGCCGACATCGCTGGCCACGATCTTGCCGATCGCTTCAGGCGACGGGTCTTCCGAGGCCAGCTCGCGCTGCAGGTCGGCCAGCAGGCTGGGCCGCGGCGGAATGCGGATCGACTTGATCAGGGCATCGACCTGGTCGATCGGCTGGATGGGCTCGGCGACGGTGTTCATGGGGAAAATTTGGTGCTTCTGGGAAATGCAGAGGAGCCGCCACTATACCCCAGCCATGTTTAACTTGCAGCAAAGCAATGCGATCCCTGTGTCGATTTCACCAAAACGCCGGGTCAGGCTGACCCGGGATAAAATCGATTCATGGCTATTTCGATAATTGCAGGAATTGATTTTTCAGCACCAGCAGAGATCGTGGCGCGCCAGCTGATCGGCGTCACCGTGCTGATCGACGGGGTGGGCGGGCGCATCGTCGAGACCGAGGCCTACGACCGCGAGGACCCGGCCTCGCATGCCTATTCAGGGCCGACCGAGCGCAACGCCTCGATGTTCGGCCCGCCGGCCCATGCCTATGTCTACCGTTCCTACGGCATCCACTGGTGCCTGAACTTCGTGTGCCGCGAGGCGGGGCACGGCGCCGGGGTCCTGATCCGGGCGCTGGAACCGGTGGCGGGGCTGGACGTCATGCGCGCGCGGCGCGACGCGGACGACGAATGGCTGCTGTGCTCGGGCCCGGGCAAGCTGTGCCAGGCACTGGGAGTGACACGGGCGCATAACGGCATGGCCCTGTCGGCGCCGCCGTTCGAACTGTTACCGGCGCCGGGGGAGCTGCCGCTGATCGCGGGGCCGCGTATCGGGATTTCGAAGGCGGTGGATGTGCCGTGGCGGTTTGGGCTGGCCGGGTCGAAGTTCGTGAGCCGGCCTTTCAGGTAGGGTCGGCGGGTTTCCCGCCGACCCTACGATGATCGCCTTGCCGCAGGCAATGCCCGCACAGCCTTCGGCCGCATCGGACTGCCCGGCGTCCGCCGTTCGCCCACCCCCTGGAACGCCTCGTCTTCCTCCGCAACCGGCGCCGCTTCCACTGCCGCGACTTCACCCTGATCCTGCGCGATCCGGAAGATCGACACCGCCTTCGCCAGGTTGACCGTCTGCTCGTGCAGACTTTCCGCCGCCGCGGCGGCCTGTTCGACCAGCGCCGCGTTCTGCTGCGTCATGCCGTCCATCTGTCCCACCGCGCGGTTGACGTCGGCGATGCCTTCGGCCTGCTCGGTGCTGGCCACGCTGATGCGGCCGATGATGTCGTTCACCTGGCGCACCGAGGCCACGATGTCGCCCATGCTGGCGCCGGCCTCGCTGACCGAGGCGTTGCCGCCCTCGATGATATTGACCGAGTCCGCGATCAGGGCCTTGATCTCCCTGGCTGCGGCGGCCGAGCGCTGGGCCAGGGTGCGTACTTCGGCGGCCACCACCGCGAAGCCGCGCCCTTGCTCGCCGGCGCGCGCCGCTTCCACCGCCGCGTTCAGCGCCAGCAAATTGGTCTGGAAGGAAATGCCGTCGATCACGCCGATGATCTCGACGATCTGGCGCGAGCTGGCCTGGATCGATTCCATGCTCCTCACCGCGCGCCCCACGGCCTTGCCGCCGTCGGCCGCCAGCTCGGCCGCCTCGGACGCCAGTCCGGAAGCCAGGCGCGCGTTGTTGGCGTTGTCCTTGACCGCCGTGGTCAGCGCTTCCATGGCGCTTGCGGTCTGCTCGAGCGAGCCGGCCTGCATCTCGGTACGGGTGGACAGGTCGAGGTTGCCGCTGGCGATCTCTTTCGAGGCGGTGTCGATCGAGCGCACCGAGGCCAGGATGCTCCGCAGCGCCACGTTCAGGCGGGCGATGGTGTGGTCGAGGGCGCGCGAGGTGTCGGCGATCTCGTCGCGCCCGGTGCTGGCGCCGGGCGGCGCATCGAGCCGGCCCTCGGCCAGCTCGCCGACGGCGCGCGCGATGGCGCGGATCCCCGCCAGCATCGAGCGCCGCACCAGCACCGTCACCACCAGCGACAGCGCGATCGACAGCAGCACCAGTCCCGCCATGCTCAGGCCGAGCGAGCGGAACTCGTCCTTGGCGGCGGTATAGGCGTCTTCGCTGAGCTGCTTTTCGCGTCCCGCCAGGCGTCCCAGTTCGGCGTCGAGGGCGACGAACTGCTTCTCGGCCTTCTGCATCGAACTGGTCGCGATCGACTGGTCGACCTGGGCCAGCTCGATGGTCTCCAGTACCGCCTTGCGGTAGGCCGCCAGCGCGGCGAGCGAGGCGTCGATCGGCGCGCGCTCGCCGGTCCCGGCCAGTTCGGCGAGCTTGCCCAGCTTGTCCTTGATGGCCGCGTGCTTGCGGTGGATATCGGCGGTGAGGGCGTCGAGGCGGTTCCTGGCGAAGCTGCCGTTGACCCAGGCCAGGAGCTGGTAGATGTTCGCGTGCGCGAAGCGCGCGTCGCCCGCCACGTCGGCCACGGCCTGAAGGCGCGCCGCCCGTACCTGCACCATGTGCTCGAGCGAAGCGTTCTGGCGCACCATGCCGTAATACGCGGCCGCCGACAGCAGGGTCAGCAGCACCAGCACCATCCCCGGGGCCAGCAGCAGCTTCTGCCCGATCCGCAGTTTGTTCAGCATGATTCACCCGCCTCCCATCGCCGTCGTCCCGGCGAAGGCCGGGATCCAAGTTCCATCGAGCTGATGCGCTGCCAGCAGCACCCTTACTTTTTGTAGATCCCCGCCTCCAGCACCACATCATCCACCCGCAAGATATAGGTGGTCTTCGGCTCGATCTTCCCCGAGGTCGGGTTCTTGTACTGGTAATCGACCCAGCCCTTGCCCTTGGCCGCGGCCAGTTCGATGATCTCGCGACGGTACTTCTTGCCGTTCGCATCCGGCACGTCGGTCAGGTCCTTGCCCACGATCGAGGGGTTGTAGGGGTGGGCCAGCACGATGCCCGTCTTGATGTCGCGGATGTCGATGTAGAGCGCGCCCTGGACGAAGTCCGGATCCTTGGCGTTGATGCGCTTCATCATCTCGTCCTTGCCCTTGGCCTTGATGAGGGCGGCGCCACGCTCGCACATCGCGATGGCGTCCTTCTCGGTCGGTTCATTGGCCAGGACGGTGGTCGACATCAGGCCCATGCCCAGGCACAGGGCGGCGGCGGTCAGTTTCATGAGGCTTCCTTTCGTGAGATGCAGTGAGATATTTCCTAAGTGCACTCACTAATGTACCGGCACGTTTCGACCGCAAATTGCGTTCGCTCAAGCACCTCGCGCCGAAGCCCTGCGCGCGGCCGTGATTCTGCACGTTTGTCCTACTCGCACCACCTTTGTTCCATGCCATTTGGTAGGAACAGTCTGATTGACGAGCGGCAATTTCCTTTGGTTTCGCGGTCCTACCATGGATTCTTCGCGGCACCCTGCCGCGGTTCTTCATCCTTCCTCCTGGAGAATTCCCGTGACCACGCCAGAATCGACGCCCGTCAAGTTCAAGCCCTATACGCGCCAGAGCATCGTTGCCGCGCGCCAGTGGGAGTGGCTCACTCCCGAGCTGCAGGAGGCCGTGCAGGTGGTATCGCATGTGCTGCCTTTCCGTACCAACGCCTATGTGATGGAGGAGCTGATCGACTGGAGCAAGGTGCCGGACGATCCCATCTACCGCCTGACCTTCCCGCACCGCGACATGCTGCCGGCCGCGGAATACGAACAGCTGCGCGACCTGGTCCTGGCCAGGAAGGACGAGGCGGACATCGCCCGGCTGGTGCACCGCATCCGCATGCGCATGAACCCGCACCCGGCGGGGCAAATGACGCACAACGTGCCGCGCGTGAACGACGCGCCGCTCAGGGGCCTGCAGCACAAGTACAAGGAAACGGTGCTGTTCTTCCCCAGCGCCGGCCAGACCTGCCACGCCTACTGCACCTTCTGCTTCCGCTGGCCGCAGTTCGTCGGCATGGACGACATGAAGTTCGACGCGCGCGAATGCACCGAGCTGGTGGCCTACCTGAAGAATCATCCCGGCGTGACCGATGTCCTGCTCACCGGCGGCGACCCGATGATCATGAACACGCGCTCGCTGGGCGAATTCCTCGAGCCGCTGCTCGACCCGGAACTGGCGCATATCCAGAATATCCGCATCGGTACCAAGTCGGTGGCTTACTGGCCGCAGCGCTTCGTCTCGGACAAGGACAGCGACGACCTGATGCGCCTGTTCGAGAAAGTGGTCCGGGCCGGCAGGAACCTGGCGATCATGGGCCACTACAACCACGCGGTGGAGCTGCGCCATCCCATCGCCCAGCAGGCGGTCAAGCGCATCGTCGGCACCGGCGCCACCCTGCGCATGCAAGGCCCCCTGATCCGCCACATCAACGAAGACCCGAAAAGCTGGGCCGAGCTGTGGACCACGGGCGTGCGCCTGGGGGCGATCCCGTACTACATGTTCGTCGAGCGCGACACCGGCCCGCGCGACTACTTCGCGCTGCCGCTGGCGCGCGCCCACGAGATCTTCCAGGAAGCCTATTCGATGGTGTCCGGCCTGTCGCGCACCGTGCGCGGGCCGTCGATGAGCGCCTTCCCGGGCAAGGTCGTGATCGACGGCGTGGTCACCATCAACGGCGAAAAGCTGTTCGCGCTGCAGTTCCTGCAAGCCCGCGATCCCGACTGGGTGCGGCGCCCCTTCTTTGCCCGTTACGATCCGGACGCGACCTGGCTCGACCACCTCAAGCCGGCCTTCGGGCGCGACCGCTTCTTCTTCGAGATGGAAAGTGGCGGTCCGCTGCGCGGCCCCGGCGGGCGCGTGATTCCGCTGGTGCCGGGCGGCCAGCGCGGCGTCGAAGCGCAACCCGACGCAGCCTGACGCGCCCCCATGGCCGCGGCGCCTGGTACCACCATGACGAGCACCGCCGCGCCGCGCCTGTCCGGCGTGGCGGTATTTTTCCACGTGTTCCTGCCGTTCGCGCTCGGACATTACCTGTCCTCGCTGCTGCGCAACGTCAATGCCGTGCTGGCCTCGCACCTGGTCGGCGAGCTGGCGCTTACGCCGGGCCAGCTCGGCCTGCTCACCAGCGCCTTCTTCTTCGCCTTCGCGCTGGTGCAGCTGCCGGTGGGGATCGCGCTCGACCGCTACGGCCCGCGCCGGGTACAGCTGGCGATGATGGTGGCGGCCGCCTGCGGGGCGCTGCTGTTCGCGCGCGGCACCGGCCTGGTCCAGCTGCTGCTGGCGCGCGCCGTCATGGGCTGTGGCCTGGGCGGCTGCTTCATGGCGGCGCTGAAAGCGGTGTCGGCCTGGATCGCGCCTGCGAAGCTGCCCTCGGTGCACGGCTACCTGATCGCGGTCGGCGGCCTTGGCGCGGCCACCGCCACCATGCCGGTGCGCACGGCGCTGGAATACACCGACTGGCGCGGGCTGTTCGTGATCCTGGCGGCGCTGGTGGCCTGTACCGGCCTGCTGGTGGCGCTGCTGTATCCGCGCCACGATGCCGCGGCCAGCCAGCACGGCCCGCTGCTGCCGGCCTTGCGCGAGGTATGGCGCGCGCCTGGTTTTCGCGGCGTGGTCTCGCTGGTGCTGTTGCCGCATGCGGTCTTCTTCGGCGTCCAGGGCCTGTGGATCGGGCGCTGGCTGTCGGACGTCGCCGGGTTCTCCGATGACGCCGTGGCCTACCTGCTCTACCTGAGCATGGCCGGCGTCATCTTCGGGGCGATCGCCGTGGGCATGATCACCGAGTGGGCGGGACGGCGCGGCATGCCGCCGCTGGACGTGGCCGCAGCCGGCGTCACGGTGTTCGTGCTGGTGCAGGCGGGCTTCGTGGCCGGCTACCAGCCGAGCTTCCAGCTGCTGTCGGTGCTGTTCAGCCTGGTGGGTACGATCACCGGCATCGAATACGCGATCGTGGCGCAGTCGATGCCGCGCGCGCTGACCGGACGCGCGGCGACCTTCCTGAATCTCCTGATCTTCATCGGCGCCTTCCTGGTGCAGGCCGGCTTCGGCCTGGTGGTCGGGCTGTGGAAGCCGGACCTGGCCGGCAGGGCGCCCGCCATCGCCTACCAGGCCGCCTTCGGCCTGCTGGTGCTGGTCCAGCTGCCCGGCCTGTGGGCCTTCGCGCGGCGCCGCAGGCTGGCGCCCGCACCGCAAGAGGAAACAGCAAGGGCGGCGTGAGCGGGTGTGCGTGCTTTCTTGGCGGTAACGTACGAAGCGTAATTTTTTGTCTATATAAAATGTCATCTTCAATTCCTGGGGATGACCATCATGCGCACCGATTCCGGGCGCCTGCTCGCAGGCGCGACCTTGCTGCTGCTTGCCGCCTGCGGCGAAAAATCGATCCTTCCATCCGGGGCCGACGTCGGCGCCCAGCCGGTCATCAAGGAGCCGGTCAAGACCACCATTCCGACTGTCGACATCGCGCCGGCCAAGGGCTGGCCCTCGGGGACGACGCCGAGGCCGGCGGCCGGCCTGGCGGTCAACGCCTTCGCCACGGCCCTCGACCATCCGCGCTGGGTCTATGTGCTGCCGAACGGCGACGTGCTGGTGGCCGAGAGCAACGCTCCCGAGCGTCCCGAGGACGGCAAGGGGATCAAGGGCTACGTGATGAAGAAGGTGATGAAGAAGGCGGGCGCCGCCGTGCCCAGCCCGAACCGCATCAGCCTGCTGCGCGACGCCGACGGCGACGGCGCGGCCGAGCTCAAGCGCGTGTTCATCAAGAACCTGAATTCGCCCTTCGGCATGGCGCTGGTGGGCGACACGCTCTATGTCGCCAACACCGACGGCATCGTGCGCTTCGACTACAAGGAGGGCATGACCGAGATCACGGCCAAGCCGCAGCCGGTGGCGCCGCTGCCGGGCGGGCCCTTGAACCACCATTGGACCAAGAACATCATCGCCAGCAAGGACGGCAGCAAGCTGTACGCCACCTCGGGCTCGAACAGCAACGTGGCCGAGAACGGCATGGACAAGGAAGTCGACCGCGCCGCCATCCTCGAGGTCGACCTCGCCACCGGCAAGACCCGCCTGTTCGCCTCCGGCCTGCGCAATCCCAACGGCCTGGCCTGGCATCCGCAGACGGGGGCCCTGTGGACGGTGGTGAACGAACGCGACGAACTGGGCAGCGACCTGGTGCCCGACTACCTGACCTCGGTGAAAGACGGCGGCTTCTACGGCTGGCCCTACAGCTACTACGGCAAGCACGTCGACCAGCGCGTCAAGCCGCCGCGCCCGGACCTGGTCGAGAAGGCCATCGTGCCCGATTTCGCGCTGGGCTCGCACGTGGCGCCGCTGGGACTGGCCTTCTACGAAGGCTCGCTGCTGCAGCAGTTTTCGGGGGGCGCCCTGATCGGCCAGCATGGCTCCTGGAACCGCAAGCCGCTGTCGGGCTACAACGTGGTGTTCGTGCCCTTCCGCGACGGCATGCCGAGCGGGAAGCCGGTCGAGGTGCTCGGCGGCTTCGTCGACAAGAACGGCGACGCCATGGGGCGCCCGGTCGGGGTGGCGGTGGACAAGGGCGGGGCGGTGCTGGTGGCGGACGATGTCGGCAACGTGATCTGGCGCGTGGCGCCGGCGCGCTGACCCACCTGCGGCCAGCCTGGGCGTCGTGCGGGCAGCCGATGCTGGATATCCTGCAAGACCTGATGCGGCCGCCCCCGGGGATGGCCTTCGACTTCAGCCAGCCGGCGGGAGAGCCGGCGCTGGCTCCCGCGGACGGCGTCTGCTGGCGGGTGTTCGCCAACCCGGTCTCGCTGTTCGTCGGCGGGGTGGCGGCGGTGCTGCTCGAACTGGCGGAACCGGCGGTGCGCACGGGTGTGTGGGAGCATGGCGGCTTCCGGATCGACCCGGTCATGCGCCTGCGGCGCACCGGTTTTGCCGCCATGATGACCGTCTACGGCCCACGCTCGGCGGCGGAACAGCTCATCGCGCGCGTGGTGCGGATGCACGACCGGGTGCAGGGCAGGACGCCCGGCGGCCACGCCTACCGCGCCAACGATCCGCGCCTGCTCGACTGGGTGCATGCGACTGCCGCATTCGGATTCATCGAAGCCTATCATCGCTACGTCCTACCCCTGTCGCCTCAGGAGAAGGATCGCGCCTTCGCCGAAGGCGGGCCCGCCGCCGCCCTGTATGGCGCGACCGGCGCGCCGCGCTCGTGGGCCATGTGGCAAGCCATGCTCGCGCAGACCGCGCCGGGGCTGGAGGGTTCAAGCATCCTGGCCGAGTTCATGCGCTTGATCGAAACGGCGCCGCTCCTGCCGGCGCCGGTGCGCGGGCTCCAGCGCCTGCTGGTGCGCGCCGCTGTCGACATCAGCCCCGAGCCGGTGCGTTCGCTGCCGCAGTTGCGCGGCCGCGGTTTGCGCCTGGGCGA